>JBIIOB010000260.1:0-4006 GCA_044337125.1 Bacteroidia bacterium | reverse complement strand
AATCAATGTCTATAATTATACTGGTAGTTTGGTATTATCGGATCGAACGATAAACAGTAATTATTCCTTTGATTTGTCAAATTATGCTTCTGGGGTGTATTTTGTTATTGTTTCAAATCTAGGTAAACAATCTACTTTTAAAATTTTAAAAGATTAATAAGTTAAAATAAATTTATTTTTGCATTTTAATGAGAATCATTAGGCATTTTTTCGATTTCAGAAATATTCAAACTGTAAAAGATTTACAGGTAAAGATTTTATTTCTCTTCATTTCCTTGCTTTTCTTGGTGCTAATTTCTTTTTTCTTATTTAGCCAATAAGGCTTACGAAAAGAACAATACGTTAAATAGAAATTGTTAGTTTTGTTTAGCGATGGATTTAATAGGATATTTGTTAAAAACAAATTATAAAACAAGATTGGATTCTGTAGTTGTTTTTGAAATACCTTGCTTATTTTTATAAATAATTTTTTTCTAATGGTAGGAAAGCGATTGTATAATTTAATATTGAATCTGAATGTATCAGAGCGGAAGATTTTTTTTATAGCAGAGAAGAACAATGAAGATAAACGATTCAAATACCTTATTTTATTATTAAAAAAGAAGGATTTATCCAAAATTGAATTTCTTGAGGCTATAAACTTTATTGAAAATGCCCTGACGCCAAGCCAGAAGAGTTCAAAAATAAAAAATGATAATGTTAGAAGATTTGTTGATTATGCGATTAAGGAAATTGAGGACCTCAAGATTAAATTATTTGTTAAGGAGAATGACATAATTAGAAACTATCTGTTATGTCAAATTTATGATTCATCCCAAACTGTTGAGTCTCATCAGACATATTTAGAAAAGCTGAATGTTTCAATGAAAGATGGTGATGAATACTTTTATAAATCCTTTTATTATTCAAAGCTATCTAATTTAAAATTAAGAAGTCAAACTTTGAAGGATTTAAAAGTTTGGAGGGAACTTGTATTAGTTCAAAAAAAGTTAATGCAGGATCATTATAGTTTTGAAATGTCTTTGTTTTTTGATAAAATATCATCCTCGTTTATAGATGACAAAAGTTCTGTTTCAAATATTGACAAATCTCTAATTGATAAAAAAACTATAAATTCATACATTCAGACAACCGATGATCCTCGTATTCAGGCACGTATATTTTTGGCATTGGCGAGGTTTAATTTTGAAGAAAAAAATTCTTTTTTTAGCTATACCACTAAAGGATTAAAGTTGTTAGAGAATTATAATGATAGGGATTCAGTATTGACAAAACGAAAAATCTATTTTGCTAGTTTTCTTCATTATTTTCATTCTGGTTACGATTATTCATTAATGATTTCTTCAATTAGTGAAGTATTATCAATAGATAAAAAATTTGACATTGAGGATTCTAAGTCTTACTTCTATTTATTTCTTCTTCAAATATTAAATGACGATAAAAAAGGGCATCTAAATTATTTTTCAATTACTGGAATCAGGGCATATTTTAATTTAGAATCATCTTCATATCTACTAGACTTTTTGGTTGCCTTGGAATATTTTAAAACTGGTGATTATAGAAAGGCTAAAAGAGGATTTAATAATTTATCATTGGTTAATAATGCGTATTTGTCAACATGGTCTAGGTTACTTGAAATGATTATCAATTATAATCAAGGTAATTACGAATTAGTTGAAGCAATTTTAACTAGCGAGATTAAGAGGGTTTTGCAAAATAAAGACAGAATATTTACAACGAATTCTAATGCTTATGTTTTGAAATACATTTCAAAACGAATGAAACTTAAATATAATTCAGAGCTGGATAAGTTTGTTATTTCTAGCCAGTCACTCTCTCCAATTCATAAATTTATGGTGAATGAAATTGCTAAATAGTTATTGCTTTTGCCTAGCTATGTAATTTGAATTATCAAATGAATTAATATTAAGGCTAAGTTATTGCTTGAGAACAATTCAAAATAGTATAATTCGTATCCTATTTAGTTTAACAAAAATCCCCGAAAATGATTCGGGGATTTTTGTTTTTAAATTTTTGCTAATGCTTGTTCAATGTCAGCTATGATGTCTTCGTAATGTTCTACTCCAACAGACAAACGAATCATCTTTTCGGTTAAATTCATTTTCTTTTTCAAGTCATCATTCACTGGAGTATGTGTCATCGAGTAAGGATGCTCTGCTAATGATTCTGTACTTCCTAAACTCACGGCAAGTTTAATCAGTTTCATTGCATTCAATACTTTAAACGCTTGCTTTTCTCCACCTTTTACATCAAAGCTTATCATAGCACCTGGCGATAAACATTGTGTTTTGTATGTATTGTATTGTTTGTCGCCTTTTTTCAAAAGACCTAAATAATATACTTTTTCAACTTTCGGATGTTTGTCTAACCACGCAGCCACCTTTTTTGCATTCTCGGCTTGCACAGTCATTCGCATTTTTAAGGTTTCTAAACTTCTCATCAATAACCAACCTGTATTTGGCGAAGCCATTGTTCCCATGATGCTACGGAACGATTTTACGCGTTTCATCAATTCCTTAGATCCTACACAAGCTCCAGCAATTACATCGCTATGGCCGCCAATGTATTTTGTTGCTGAATACAATACCAAATCAAAACCATGTTTTAAGGGATGCGAAAAAACTGGTCCAAGGAACGTATTGTCGATAGCAGTAAGTACTTTTTTATCCTTTGTAGAATATTTTTTAGCAATCTCCACACACATTTTCATGTCTATTAAATCGTTGGTCGGATTTGCTGGACTTTCAATGAAAATCATTGCTAAGTTTTTTGCTTTGCCTGTAGCTTCAATCATTTCTATGATTTCCGCTTTTGATTGGTTCGGCATAAATCCAATGCTATGGATTCCAAATTTTAATAAAATGTGTTTGAAGAAATGGTCAGAACCACCATAAATAGGCTCACTATGAACTAATAAATCTCCTGGTTTTAATAGTTCCAAAACGGTTGTGCTAATAGCAGCCATACCACTTTCAAATACAGCTCCATCTTCTGCTTCGTCCCACAAACACAAGCGGTCTTCCAGAATTTCTAAATCGGGATTATTGATACGACTATAAATTAATCCAACTTCTTCTTTTGGCTTTAGATTTCTTTTTCCATAGGCAACTTCAAAAAAAGATTTGCCTTCTTCTGCTGTTTTGAATACAAAAGTAGATGTTTGAAAAATTGGACACTTTACAGCACCTTCCGATAGTTCTGGTTTATAACCATAACTCATCATTAAACTTTCGGGACGCATTTTTACGGTAGCTGATTTCTTTTTTGACATAGGGTTGAGGCTTTTAGTTATCTCAAAGTTACGGGTCATTCTAGTTGTTTCTAAAATATTGTATATATTTAGACAATTAAACTATTTTTATAATTATATATAGATAAATAAACTTAATAAAAGTATCGATTTATCTATTTTTAGAAAAATAATCTATCATGGAAAAATTAGACAAGCTGGATAAACAAATATTAAAACTCCTACAAAAGGATTGTTCGTTGAATACAAAACAAATTGCTGATAAAGTAGGATTGACAATTACACCAACGTATGAGCGAATTAAGCGAATGGAGAAATCAGGGGTAATTGAAAATTATGTTGCTTTATTAAATAAAGAAAAGATAGGGAAGTCCTTAATGATTTTTTGTAATGTTTCTTTACAATTGCATTCAAAACCTTTGCTAAAGCGGTTTGAACAAACAGTTGTAAAATTTGACGAAGTAATGGAATGTTACCATACAGCAGGAACATTCGATTATTTATTAAAAGTGGTTGCTACGGATATGAATAACTACCAAGACTTTATTACAAATAAATTGGCTGCATTAGAGAATATTTCTCACGTGCAAAGTTCGTTTGTGATGACAGAAGTAAAATATAAAACGGAGATACGGTTGGACTAATCCTCTTCTTCAAATTCTAATTCCGCATCCTTTTCCCAAATTTCCATTTCACATGGTTTGCAGTTGAATTTAAGTTTGTACTCATTTTCTC
>JBIIOB010000259.1:0-4013 GCA_044337125.1 Bacteroidia bacterium | reverse complement strand
ACACTAAATTGGGTGATTGTAAAGATTTCTCAACCCTGTTTGTTGCAATGGGAAAAGAAGTTGGTTTGAAAGCAAACCTAGTTCTAGTAAACACTCGTGATAATGGTGAAAATATCATGAATCAACCAACCATTGGATTTAATCACTGTATTGTAAAATTAGAAGCAGATGGTAAACCATATATCATTGAATTAACAGATCAAAAATTGTCATTTGCTTCAATGCCATCTAGTCTTAAAAACTCATCATGTTTGATTATCCCAAGAGAAGGTGAACAAATGACATCTAATTTAATTAAGATTGAAAGTTTAAACCGTCCAATGAATGCATCTAACCGTGAAACTAAATTAACGTTCATGGGTAACGATATGATTGTGGACAGAAAAACAGTAAAAGAAGGAGAGTTTGCTCGTTCATCAAGAGGAAGTTATGCTGATATTGGTAAGGATAAGCAAGAAGAAAGCATGACACAAGCAATCAGTAAAGATTTTACAACACCAGTAAAATTAACATCTTTAACGTTTAGTGATTTGAAATCCTTAACAGATACTGTTACTTACAAATACACATTCACTGCAAAAAATGCTGTGACTGAATTTTCTGGAATTAAATTATATAAATTGCCTTGGGCAGATGCATTTAATTATTTGGAATACTTTACAATTGAAAAAAGAAATTTCCCTTTCAATGTATGGGAATTAACATCAGCTGAAAGTGAAGTTGAAACAATGACCATTGAAATACCAAAGGGAAAAATTCTTGCTGAACAGCCCAAAGCATTATCGGTTACTTGTCCAGCAGCTGATTATTCTTTAACCTATAAAGTTAGTCCAACAAAAGTGGTTATCACTCGTACATTTAAAGTTAAAAAGGATGTGGTGCCAACAGTTGAGTATACTCAATTAAAAGACTTTTTTAGTAAAGTAGTGGAAGCTGATGCAAAACAATTTGGTTTTAAAAATGCAGCTGTTCAATAGGAATTAGTTATATCAACCAGGAAGCGCGAAGAAGTTCTTCGCGCTTTTTTTATTTTATAAAGTCTATCACACAATCAAAAAATGCTTTTGGTTTTTCGGCATGAACCCAATGGTCTGCATCACTAATGGTTTCGAGTATACTTCTTGGGAAAATTTCATGTATCATATCTAAATCTTCATTTAAAATATAATTGGATTTTTCGCCACGAATAAACAGAGTTGGTGTATTACAACTATTCTCATTAGGTGTTGCTTCGCCTATGTTTTCAATTTTTTTGATAATTACTTCCAAATTAAAACGCCAAGCCAATTCTCCATCCTCTTTCCAATATATATTTTTTAATAAAAATTGTTTGGTGCCAAAATCAGTGATATAGGTATTCAAAATATCCTCAGCCTCTCTACGTGTTTTTACTTTTTTGAAATCAACAGCATCCAATGCTTGTAATACAATTTGATGGTGCAATGGATAATACTTTGGTGAAATATCTGCAACAATTAATTTATCCAACAGGTTTTCATGATCCAAGGCAAATTGCATCACTGTTTTTCCACCCATTGAATGTCCTAATAGAATGACATTTTGTAAATTCAAATCTTGAATCAATTCATAAATATCCTCACTCATCACTTTGTAATTCCATTCTTCATCATGAGGTGATAAGCCATGATTACGTTGATCTACAATGTAAACCTCAAAACCTTGTTCACTAAATTGTTTTGCAAGCGAATTCCAATTATCACTTTGTCCGAACAAACCATGTAGAATAATTAATGGTTGACCTTGCCCGAATTTCCTGTAAAATAGTTTCATTAAGAATCTTGTTTTAACTGACGTAAATACAATTGTATGGTGTTTTCTAATCCTAAATAAAGGGCATCTGAAATTAGTGCATGACCAATAGACACTTCCAATAAGTTTGGAATTTGTTGTGCGAAATAGTTAAGGTTCTCTAAACTTAAATCATGCCCTGCATTGATTCCAATATTTAATTCAGTTGCTTTTGTTGCTGCTTCAATAAATTCTTTAATGGCAATTTCTTTGTTTGTTTGATATTGATGCGCATAACTTTCGGTGTACAATTCAATACGGTCGGTACCGGTTGCTTTAGCACCTTCCAACATTTTAATATCAGCATTTACAAATATACTGGTGCGTATGCCAGCCGATTTAAATTGAGCAATCATGTCTATTAAATAGTCTTTGTGTTTAATGGTATCCCAACCATGATCCGATGTTAATTGACCACCTGAATCAGGAACCAATGTTACTTGTTCTGGTTTGATGTCCATTACCAAATCGACAAACTTTTTTTCAGTACAATTTCCTTCAATATTAAATTCGGTGCTAAGCAACGGTTTTAAATCATACACGTCTTTATAACGAATATGGCGTTCATCTGGACGAGGATGCACAGTAATGCCTTGAGCACCAAATCGTTCGCAGTCCAACGCCACTTTCACCAGATTGGGATTATTGCCACCTCTCGAATTTCGGAGTGTTGCAATTTTATTGATATTTACACTTAACTTTGTAGCCATTCTTATAAATTAAAGTGTAAAGCTAAAAAATTAGTAAGTTTGTGTAATAAGTTTCAGTGTTTTTTGTTGAATTAATAATTTTGAAACGAAACTTTAAATAGAACATGTTAGCAAAGGATCTTATAACTGACGAAATACCTCCACTAAAAACATCTGATACCGGGTTAATGGCAATTAACTGGATGGACGAGTTTAAAGTGTCTCATTTGCCTATTGTGAGCAAGCATGAGTATTTGGGATTGATTTCTGACACCGATATTTTGGATTTAAACATCACAGATGATGAACTAGGAAAAACAAAATTATCCTTGATTCGTCCTTTTGTTACTGAACAACAGCATATATACGAAGTTATTAAAATGGTTTCGAGTATGAAGTTGACGGTATTGCCAGTGCTTAATGAGCAGCAGCAATATGTAGGTTTGATTCCAACTACCTCATTAATTCAACAATTCGCCACATTAGCAGCTACTCGCGAGCCAGGTGGAATTGTTGTGTTGGAGATGGGTTTGCATGATTATAGTTTAACTCAAATTGCCCAAATTATCGAAGGCAATGATGCCAAAATATTGAGCTTATATGTAAATCCATTAGAGGATTCTACAAAAATTGAGGTAACGATTAAGCTTAATAAACAGGACCTTTCAGGTGTTTTACAAACGTTTTACCGTTACAATTACAATGTAAAACAATCCTTTCACCAAAGCGAATTTTTGGATGATATGAAAAATCGTTTCGACTCCTTCATGAATTATATCAACATATAAATCAAGCATGAAAGTAGCTATATACGCTCGTTCCACAAACGATAATCTTTCAGAGCATATTCATTCACTTTTTCAAAAATTGAATGAATACAAAGCCGAAATTTTTGTATTCGAACCTTATTATAAATTTGTAAAGCAAAAGTTCGAATTGGTTGGAAACATCAAAACCTTTAATGATCATACAGATTTAAAAGGCAATGTAGATGTAATGTTGAGTTTGGGTGGTGATGGTACTTTTTTAGAAACAGTTGGTTTTGTTCGAAATTCCGAAATTCCTGTATTAGGAATAAATACTGGTCGATTAGGTTTTTTGGCAAATGTTGCAAAAACGGAGATAAATGCCGCCATTGACGCATTGATTGCCGGAAAATACACCATCGAAAAGCGCGCCTTGTTGAGTGTGCAAAAGCCGGAAAAACTGTTTGGAGAGGTGAATTATGGTCTGAATGAACTCACCATTCTGAAAAAGGATACCTCGTCCATGATAACCATTCATGCATACATCAATGGAGAATATCTGAATTCCTATTTTGCGGATGGCTTGATAATAGCTACACCTACCGGTTCAACAGCTTATTCATTAAGTTGTGGCGGCCCTTTGGTGATGCCTGGTTCTCAAAACTTTGTGATTACCCCCATTGCTCCACATAATTTGAATGTGCGCCCTTTGGTTATTTCCGATAACAATGTTATTACCTTGAAAGTGGAAGGACGTAGCCCAAACTAT
>JBIIOB010000258.1:0-4053 GCA_044337125.1 Bacteroidia bacterium | reverse complement strand
TCCCGATACAGAAATAACAATTACAGCTGGCGCTACTCAAGCAATTTATACGGCTATAACAGCCATTATTCGTGAAGGTGATGAGGTAATTGTTTTTGAACCTGCTTACGATTGTTATCAACCAGCAATTGAATTGAATGGAGGTAAAACAATTTATTTGCAATTAAAAGCACCAAGCTATTCGATTGATTGGGAAGAGGTGAAAAAAATGATGAATCATCGTACCAAGATGATTATCGTGAATACACCGCATAATCCAACGGGTAGCATTATGTCGGCAGCCGATATGGTGATGTTGCAAAAACTTACAAAAGATACAGATATCGTTATTATTAGTGATGAGGTGTATGAACACATTATTTTTGATGGGCATGCGCATCAAAGTGTAGCACGTTACTCGCATTTAGCGGAACGTAGTTTTATTATTTCATCCTTTGGTAAAACATATCATGCAACAGGATGGAAAGTAGGTTATTGTGTTGCTCCTCAAAATTTAATGAATGAATTCAGAAAGGTGCATCAGTTTTTAGTGTTCTCTACCAATACGCCCATTCAATTTGCCTTAGCTGAGTTTCTGCAGCAAAAAAATCAATATGTAGAGTTAGGTAATTTTTATCAAAAGAAACGCGATTATTTTATCTCCTTAATAAAAAATTCACGGTTTGAATTAACACCTTCTGCCGGAACTTATTTTCAGTTGCTCAACTATAAAAAATTAAGCTCCGAAAAGGATACGGATTATGCCATTCGATTGACAAAAGAATTTAAATTGGCTGCTATTCCTATTTCAGTGTTTTATCATGAGGGGGTTGATAATCATGTATTACGTTTTTGCTTTGCAAAAAAAGAAGAAACTTTAGAAAAAGCAGCAGCAATAATTAATACCATCTAATTATGCAAAACCTTAATGTTACAATTATTCAATCGAATCTAGTTTGGGAGGAAATAGATAAAAATCTAGAACAATTTTCAAAAAAAATTGCTTCTATTTCTGAGTCAACCGATTTAATTGTCCTTCCCGAAATGTTCACGACAGGATTTACCATGCAACCCGAAAAGCATGCTGAGTCAATGAGTGGAAAGGCAGTTAAGTGGATGAAAGAACAGGCTCAAAAAAAGAACTGTGTGGTAACTGGAAGCTTTGTATGTGAAGAAAATGGAAACTATTTCAATCGGTTGGTTTGGATGAAATCCGATGGTACTTATTCTATTTACGATAAACGTCATTTGTTTACAATGGCAAATGAAGACAAACATTATACTGCTGGAACAAAAAAAAATATAGAAGAAATAATGGGCTGGAAAATTTGTCCACTTATTTGCTATGATTTACGGTTTCCTGTTTGGGCACGTAATACAAATGATAATAGATATGATTTATTGTTATATGTTGCCAATTGGCCAGAAAGAAGAAACCATCCATGGAAAACATTATTACTTGCTCGTTCCATCGAAAATCAATGTTATGTGGCAGGAGTAAATAGAGTAGGGAATGATGGTAATGAAATATATCATTCAGGCGATTCTGCTGTAATAAATTTTAAAGGTGAACTTATTTCTAAAATACCTGCACATGATGAAGGCATAGAAACCATCACATTGTCGTACGCTAATTTAGAAGAATTTAGAAAACAATTTCCCGTATTGAATGATGCGGATGAGTTTAATATTGCTTAATCTTAGTTCTATTGTACTTTCCAGTCCAATTCCATGTCCCAATTGGATCGGACATTGATAAGCTCTGAATTAAAAATAACTTTTTCTGCTTGTTGAAGTTTTAAATAATTTCCAATATCCCATTTCTGATTATTGTTTTCATCAACAATAATTTTCAGTTTGTATTTTTTTGGTTGCAAGTATTCGTAATTCAGTATTTCTGATTTTTTTATATAATCTTCTTTGGTCACATTTCCTTGTTCATCTATGAGCTGAACAATGTAATTGGTTTTGGTTTCTGGAATCGTAATATTCAATTTTAATGTTCCATAATATTTTAATTCACGGGTTTTTATAGCAATTGATATCGTATCGTTGCTTAGGTTGAAGATATCAGTAAATGTTGCTGGAGGAATGTATAAATGATAATTGGTGTTTTCTTTCCAAGAAAACTTTTTAGTGATACTGTCTGAAATGAGTGTATTTACCACTGAATGAAAATCGTTGGTAATTTCAAATACAAGTTCTGTACCTGGTGTTTTTGTGGAATCAACTTTTAGTTGAATGTCTTTCGAATCTGCAATTGTTTTAATTGGATTAGAAAAATTAAGCACAATGTTTTTGTTTAGATCAAAACTCTGGTTTCCATTCGGACTAGTAATTACCGAAAGTTTTAGAGGATTACGTTTTGCTTTCAAAGCCTCTTCTTTATTGATAAATTTAAATTCAAGCGTATCAATAATCTGATTACCATTGCTTAATTGAAACACAATAGAATCCTTTTGATAATTAGTAATCCAATAATTCAATGAATCTTTGTTTTTTGAAAATTCAACGTATTCTTGAACACCTTTTAAATCATTGCTTAAATTGTGTATTCGAATACTATCTGAACCTTGACTAAAGACAAACTCAAATTTGCCATACGATGGATGAGTTGCTTTTTTTAGGAAAACTTTTTTAGCAGGCTCTTGAAACAATTCTAAGTTAATTGTTTTTTGATTGGATGGATTTACCAAACTATCTGTAAAAGCAATGCCTTCATTTTCTAAATCGTATTTGTAATTGGCATTTGCATCCTTGATGGCAACAATTTTATAGCTGCCATTTTTTACATTGTTGATTTCAAATGTGCCATCTGTTTTTGTTTTTGCAAAATAATCGGGTTGCGATTTGAAAATAACACTATCCCTTAAATCGGAATAAAGCATCACCAATAATCCTTTTTCTGTTTTATGATCAAAAGCAGTTTGTACTTTACCCTTTACTTTTAATGAATCAATGGATGTTCCAGTTGAAAAAATGTACTGAAAATTTTCAATAGGATTTCCTTCATTTACATCAGTTACCGCGTTTCCAAAACTGAAACAGTAGGTGGTGTTTGGTTTTAAAACTTCATCTTTATCAAATTCTACAATTAGTGTTTTACCCTTTACATCTATGTCAGGTGTTTTGTTTAGCAGTGGAGAAATAATCAATTGATTGTTTAAATCCTTCAATTGAATATATTCATCAAAATTTATTTCAATTGTTTTAGCAGAAAAATTTAGTGTTGCACTATCGGGGCTGTATTTCAAAACCACAGGTGCATTTGTGTCTTTCTTCCCGCCACCTGGAGATACAATTTGTGCACATGAAAAAATGAACAGCAAATTCACCACCAAAAGAAAAATGCGAATATGTTTTTTATGTAAGCTGTTCATTTTAGTACACAATAAATCTTTCAATTGTTGATGGCATTAGGAAAGGGCTTCAATTAAATTCATTACTTGCTCCAAGTAAATTTTATCTGTTTCATCAAATGTTCCTAAGTGTTCACTATCAACATCTAAAACCAAAGTAACATTTCCATTTTTATCAAATGAAGGGAGAACAATTTCTGATTTAGATAAACTGCTACAAGCAATATGTCCTGGGAATTTTTCTACATCTTCAACAATAATTGTTTTCTTCTCTTTCCAAGAGGTGCCACAAACTCCTTTTCCCAATGCGATTCGTGTACATGCAATTGGTCCTTGGAATGGTCCTAAAACCAATTGATCTTGTTTCACAAAATAAATACCTACCCAAAACCAATCCATTGAATGTTTAAGGGCCGACATGATATTGGAAATATTAGCTATATAATCGCTTTCTCCTTCAACCAGTGCTTTGATTTGTGGAATCAAGGATTCATATTTTTCTTTTTTTGTAGTACCAGTTAAGACTAATGATTCTGCCATGAAACAAAGTTAGTAAAAAAAGCGGTTTTACTAAGGCTCCTAAATGGGATTAATTGTGGGCATGTGCAATTGTGGCAATGCTTACTTTTACATTTGGTATTTGAAGCAATGTTTGTGCACAAGCCTCCAAGGTGGCACCAGTGGTAATTACATCATCCACTAGTAAGATGTGTTT
>JBIIOB010000257.1:0-4067 GCA_044337125.1 Bacteroidia bacterium | reverse complement strand
CTTAAATTGTTTTACCGCCAATGCTTCAAATGCCCAACGCGATGCCATTGCATCACCAATTGTAGGTACAACACTTTGTGAAGTAATGATTGGATTTAATTTATCGAATTTTACCATTACACCACTGAACAATAATTGTGGGATAATTAATATTGGAATTAAAATGTAAATGGTTACCGCTGAGTTGAAACTTGCAGAGATATTTAATCCAAGCATGTTTGCAAAACAGAAGGTGGTAAACAATAAGAACCAATAAGCACCATTCATGCCTTGTATCTCTAATACATAATTACCTACCAATACAAACAATATTGCTTGTATGGCAGATAAAGAGAACATGATTACAATTTTCGACCATAAATAACTTCCTTTGCTTAAGTTAAGGAACGATTCACGTTTCTGAATTTTTTTATCACGTATAATCTCTTCGGCACTCACCGTTAATCCAATAAACAAAGCAACCACCACTGCCATGAACATGTAAATGATAATGTTCTCGTTTTCGCGGAAGGTGTATCCAATTTTATTGGAAAGATCCAAATTCACAAACTTAATAAAGTAAGCAAGGATGAATGCCAATGCCGGAGCCTCTAATAAGTTGATGGATAAATATTGTTTGTTGGTAAGCTTCGATAAAACGTCACGTGTAATAAATACATTGAACTGTTTTAACTTGTTTGGAATTTTGAATGTACTCTCTGGTATCTCAGTGTAGTTTCCTACATCTTCTACTTTCTTTTCAATTTTCTCGCGGTAATGAACATTCCATTCACTCGGTGAAATTTTTCTGTTTAACGTTAAATTACCATACTCATCCAATACTTTCGATTCGATGATGTTGAATACTTGTTCTGGATTAACGTTACCACATTCAATACATTCACTTTCATTGCTGTTAACATGGTTAACAACTGTTTTGAAATAGATAACCGAATCAACAGGGTTTCCATAATAAATTGGATAACCACCCACATCCAAAATCATTAATTTGTCGAACATTTTGAAAATGTCGGACGATGGTTGATGGATTACCACAAATACCAACTTACCTTTTAATGCAAGTTCCTTTAGTAAGTCCATAATGTTTTCCGAATCGCGTGATGATAAACCTGAAGTAGGCTCATCCACAAACAAAACAGATGGTTCACGAATTAATTCTAAGGCAATGTTCAAACGTTTACGCTGACCACCAGAAATTGTTTTTTCCAATGGGCTACCCACTTTTAAATCACGCGTTTCAATCAATCCAATGTCAGTCAATACATCCACCACCATTTCGGATATTTCCTTGTCAGGCTTGTTTCCGAAACAAAGTTTTGCATTGTAAAAAAGATTTTGAAATACAGAAAGCTCTTCAATCAACAAATCATCTTGTGATACGTGACCAATTACACCTTCAATTTTATTTTTTTCGGTATGGATGTTTATTCCGTTAATTTTAACAGAACCACCACTCGGAATTTCATTGCTGTTTAATACATTTAATAAGGTTGACTTACCAGCACCCGATCCTCCCATGATACCAATAAGTTTTCCTGATTCTTCAGAGAAATTGATATCGCGTAAACCTAATTTTCCACCTTTAAATTTGTACTCTAAGTTTTGAACTACAAAAGATACTTTTGCTTTTGAAGTATCACTCATAAACGAACTTAAAATATCACTGTAATATACAGGTTTTACTTTTGAGCTACGTAATGATGAACCTGGAGTTAAGATGTAAACTTTACCTTGGAATAATAATTGACCATTTAATAATAAATCACTTTTTCCAAAATAAACCAACACATACATGTTTACACTTGGTATCCATAATACACGTGCTTGTCCGGTTACACCTTCAGCATAAATATGTTTTGTTTCGTTAAAGCTGTGTGTTTGTTTGTTATCGATTACCAATACTTTTGATGAGTCAGGAATTTGATCACCTTTAGCTTGGATAAACGACATGCAGCTTTTGAACTCGGCATCTTCAATGTTAAACGTTTCCGCAACCGTTGTTACGAATTCCATTTCTTGTTCTGCAATCTCTTCGTTTGAATTGATAAATTCAATCAAACGTAATAACACAACCACTTTTTGAACTTGTGTAAGCTCAGCATTTATTTGCGTACAAATTTTTAAAACTTTAACCGAGTTTAACGAAGTACGTTTTGCAGTACCATCTTTCTTTTTAGTTACTTGATGATGCGCTTCTAAAAACTCATCAAATATTTTTAAATATTGGTCAACTAACTCTTGATTTAATTGCTGCTTTAAGAACGATTGTACAATTAGTCGTCCGTTGTCATTAATTCCATCCACCCTTGCAATAATTGCAAACATTTGCATCAGGGCTTTCAGTATTCGTTCACTCATTGTTTTTGTACGTTATGGGTTATTGAAAAAAAAAGACATTAATACCGCAGTAATTAATGCCTTTTAAAAATTTAGGTCTGGAGTATTATTTTGCTTGTTTGAATCCAATTAAAACTACTGCTCTTCCCGAACCAGCTTGTGCGCCATCTAAACGAGCTTCAATTGTACAATCCAATGTGTTGTTGATTTTGAAATCCCAGTATGGAGCGTTTTTAAATTCGCTGTTAGTGAAAAGCAAATTGTGTTCGCTATCATAAACAGAAAACACTAAGTTCCCATCACTTAAACCACTACATGCAGCAACTCTGTAAATAGTTCCACCATATAACGTTGTGTGAAATTCAGCAGTTTCATCTGCATTCATTAATAATGCACGGTATTGTTGTCCATCAGAAATGAATTGGTTCCCCAAGTGTCTAGCACATGCATTTGCAACAGTATCTGCTATTTGAGCTGATGCAGAATTTACTGCTATAAATCCTAATAGTACAAAAGCTAATTTTAATAATCCTTTTTTCATAGTTTGTATAATTTCAATATTTTAAATTCAATGAGTCTATCCTAGTTTAAAAAATTAACCAACAATTTGGCTTCTGATTGATTTCACTTTTTGTGAAATAGATTCAATTTGCTCAGGAGTAATGTTTACTTCTGATTTGCTGTTGATTGTTGTTAATTTTTTCTCAGCATCTGTTGTTGGCTTTTCGTATGTGTATTTGAATTCTACACCATCAAAAACAGTTGCTAAATCGTTTAAGTTGTCAATAAACTCAGTGTATTCTGGTTGACTGTAATATTGAGTTAATAATTTAATTAAGCTTTGTAACGATGATTTTTGTTCAGCAATTCTACGCTTAACATCTTCGTTTGGCTTTGTTTTGTATACGTTTGTTGCAAAGTATAAACTTTCTAACCATCCACCAGCTAGTACCAATCCACTAACATCGTTTCTGTCGTTGTTTTTTAAGTATGAATCGCTAGAACGGTAAGCAACACCAACCAATACTAACATCGAATCTTTGTTTCCTAAATTCTTTTGGAAACGCTCAATTGTTTTAGTATCAAATGCTCCTGAAACACCTAATTCATCAGCTAATTTTTTAGCAGAGTTTAAGTAGCCAATTGCATCTTGTGTTTGGTCATAAATGGTTACATAACCTAAGTCAGCTCCGTAAATACCAAGGTTTAAAGCTTTAGAGAAGTTTGTAGAGTAGTCAGATGACTTACTTGCTGGGTTCAAGATCTCTTTGCTATATGCTGCACCGCTATTTTTAATTAAAAATGCAGTTTGAATAGGAGAAGGAATACTAAAAATCTCTCCATTAATGTTCAATATAGTTGTTTGTGTACTATCTACTGGAGGTAATTCATCTGTGTTAGCAGTGTCATCACCACCACATCCTGCAGTTAATAACGCAGTAACTGATAATAATACGAATGATCCTTTAAGGGTAATAAATTTTAATCTCATTTCAGATTATGGTTTTAGGGTTTTAAATGAATGCTCAAAAATAACACTTTATCTAATAAAACAAACAATTCATCTGCATTTTTTTGCATTTTTATCTGAATTCTGCGATTTTGATTTGTTTGAATTGTAATTAACTGAAAATCAGTTGCTATTGGATTTAATTAATGTTTTAATAAATACTTACCTTTGCAAAAAAAATAAGCGTGAATAAAGAGCAAGATATTAAAATGATGGCCAA
>JBIIOB010000013.1:0-13038 GCA_044337125.1 Bacteroidia bacterium | reverse complement strand
ACAAACTCCAAGTAAAGGTAGTTTTGCTTTAAATTCAGACAAATCTGGATTGGGTGCATCTGTTGCTCTTACTGAAAAAGGGGAACCCGATAAAATAACACCTTTTATATCTTTTGTTATTACTGGAATTTTGTTGTAAGGGTGTATTTCGCAATACACATTAAGCTCACGTACTCTACGCGCAATTAGCTGCGTGTATTGAGAGCCAAAATCTAAAATTAAAATGGTTTCTTGCATGGGCGCAAAGATAGGAAACTCCCAGAAACTGCAAAAGTTTAAAGCCCCTAAAATTAAGGCTTTTTTATATGGTCCAGTTTTACTATATTTAGTAAAATTTTAAACTCAAAAACATGAAAAAAATACTTTTAACTTTTGCAGCAATAGCTTGTTTTAGCATTGCAAAATCACAGACAATCGAATCGAGCAGCCACTCTACAACTGGTTATATTAAAGCTGATGGAACTATCGAAAACTCAAGCCATAGCACAAAAGGCTATATTAAAAAAGATGGAACCATCGAAAATTCGTCTCATAGTACAATTGGATACATTAAATCGAATGGAACCATTGAAAATTCAAGCCATTCAACTGTTGGATATGTAAAAAGCGATGGAACAGTTGAAAATAGCAGTCACAGCACTATCGGATATGTAAAGAGCAACGGAACAGTTGAAAACAGCAGCCATAGCACCATTGGTCATGCCAGCGGTGTACCGAAGGAATGGGCAGCAGTAGTTTTCTTTTTCTTTAAATTTTAATGAAAATAAAAAGTCCTCTCGAATTGAGAGGACTTTTTATTAGTAATAGCGTTTTCCTACCAAGTGATTTTTCACATAATCCTGAACACCTTCTTCGAGCGTATGAAATGGCTTAGCATAACCAATTGATTTCAATTTACTCATATTGGCTTCGGTAAAATATTGGTATTTATCACGAATATCAATTGGTGTATCTACAAAATCGATATTGGGCTCTTTATTTACTCCAACAAACGTATTTTTTACCAAATCTAAAAAGGTGCGTGCCTTGCCAGAACCTAAGTTGTAGATACCTGAGTTTTTGCGATGATTTAATAAGAAAAGACAAACTTCCACGACATCTTTCACATACACAAAATCACGCAATTGTTCTCCGTCCCTAAAATTTGGATTGTGTGAACGGAATAATTTCACTTGTCCTTTTTCTTGTATTTGATTAAATGCATGGAAAATAACCGATGCCATTCGACCTTTGTGAAATTCATTAGGACCATATACATTGAAGAATTTTAATCCTGCCCAGAAATAAGGTTTCTTATCTTGTTTAATTGCCCATTTGTCAAAGTCATTTTTTGAATCACCGTATGGATTTAAAGGTTTTAATTTGTCGATAATTGATTCATTATCATCATAACCATGTTCGCCCAAACCATATGTTGCAGCAGAAGATGCATAAACCAATGGTAAACCGAATTCCACACAAACATTCCAAAGATCTTTGGTATAATTCAGGTTCAATTTATCAAAAATATCTTTATTAAACTCCGTAGTATCGGTTCGTGCACCAATATGAAAAATAAATTGTACCAATCGCTGGTTATCTTTTAACCATTGGATAAAATCATCGCGATGAACTTTATGGGAATAGACTTTCCCTTCCAAATTTTTCATTTTTTCTGGATGTGAAAAATCATCCACAATCACTATGTCTTTATATCCTTCTTGGTTAAGCTTACTCACCAAGCAACTACCAATAAATCCTGCTGCTCCAGTTACAATTATCATATCTTAATTTAATTTAAAACGAATTTAGTATTTATTTTTTGATCAATCCCAACTGATCTGCTTTCTCGAACATTTTTGTTATGGCAGCTCTCCCTTGGATTCCTAAATCAACTGAATAATTATTTACATATAAATCAATGTGTTTATACATGACCTCTTCGCTCATTTCTTGAGCATGTTCTTTTACAAAAGGAAGGGATGATTTGGGATTTGCAAAGGCATACTCCACACTTTTGCGAAGTACACGATTTACCTTTTGAATTAAATCATCTGGGAGTGTTTTTTTTATTACAATTCCTCCCAATGGAATTGGCAAATGTGTTTCAGTTTCCCACCACTCACCTAGGTCAATTACCTTTTTTAATCCTTTTTGCTCATAAGTAAAGCGATTTTCATGAATAATCAATCCTAAATCTACTTTATCAGTCAATACAGCTTCCTCAATTTCGGAGAAAACGAATTCAAGTTTCTCTTGTGCATTGGGGAACGCCAAAGAAAGTAAAAAGTTGGCTGTAGTGTATTTCCCTGGTATGGCAATCGTAAGTGAACAATTGGGTTTATTTAATTTCAACTTAATTTCTTCAGGTTCATTTTTTGAAATCAATAATGGTCCGCAATTATTTCCCAAGGCGCTTCCAGCATCGAGTAAACTGTAAATTTCTCTTAAATACGCAAATGCATGATAGCTTAATTTAGTAATATCTAAATCGCCCCTAAATGCCATTTGATTGAGTGTTTCCACATCTTCCATCACCGCTTTAAATTCCAACCCTTCTGTATCAATTTTATGATGAATCATAGCATCAAAAATGAAACAATCATTTGGACAAGGACTAAAGCCTATTGTAAGTGCAGAAGTATTAGTTGAGGTCATTTAGAATTGCAATTAATTGTTTATTCAAATTTTCGATAGCTAAAGGAATGTTCCAAGTTTCTTTGTTTCTTCTTTCTACAAAATTAGATACAGCTCGCAACTGCAAACAAGGAACATGCTCCTGTTCGCAAACAAATAAAAAGGCAGCCCCTTCCATGCTTTCAACATAAGGATGAAAACGTTCAACTACTTTTTCGATTGTCTGCTCATTTCCATGACTTGTATTTACAGTTATTCCAACAACTTTAGGAATCAAGTCGATTGTTTTATTAGAAATGGTTTGTGTAGGTGATACTTTTTGAACACCAGGTAATTTCAAATCTTCCAAACTTAAAAATGCATCACCATCCTCAGCACCCAATTCCGAAAAAGTATCTTCGTAAATATTTACAACAGTTCCTAATTCCATATTTTTATTGAAACTCCCACAAATTCCTGCATTAATTGCTAAATCGTATTTAGTAATTAGTGCTTTAGCTGTATGGTAGGCTGTAGCAACCATTCCAACACCTGTTATCAAAAAATCGATTTGATGATTTTTATAGTTTGCTGTAATAAAAGTTGAATTAATCAGATTGATAGAGTCCATTTTATTTAAAAACGGATCAATTTCAAATTTTGTTGCAGATACAATTAATACTTTCATGAACTGCAAAGTTATTGAATTTTAAACATTGCTCATTAAAACCTGTTATATTTGCATAACAAATAATTGAAATGATTTACATTACACGAAAAGAGCATTTTAATGCTGCACACAAGCTTCACAATCCAAATTGGAGCGATGAAAAAAATTTAGATGTATTTGGCAAATGTGCAAATCCGAATTGGCATGGTCACAATTACAATTTATTTGTAACAGTAAAAGGGAATATTAACCCTGACACTGGCTATTCTGCTAATTTAAAGGACATCAGTGCACTTATTCGCACACATGTTACAGATAAATTAGATCATAAAAATTTGAATCTAGATGTAGATTTTATGAAGGGAATTATGCCATCTACTGAAAATGTGGCAATCGCTATTTGGAATCAATTAAAACCACACATTGATGCGTTGGGGAGCCAATTGCATTCCGTTAAACTTTACGAAACAGAGAACAATTACGTTGAATACTTTGGAGAATAATGCTCCTTTTGAATTAAAATTTAAACTTTTGTATTAGCTATGGGACACGATGAATTTGATGAAATAGATGGTTATCAAAAAATTGACAGATACAATCTAAAGTTAATTGATAACATTGCTTCTAAATACAAAACCATTTTAGGCGACATTGGCGAAAATCCAGCTCGCGAAGGTTTAGTAAAAACACCTGAACGTGTTGCTAAAGCGATGCAATTCTTGACCCATGGCTATGATTTAGACCCTCGAGAAATCTTACGTTCTGCAATGTTCAAGGAAGATTACAAGCAAATGGTAATTGTAAAAGACATTGAAGTTTATAGTATGTGCGAACATCACTTATTGCCATTTTTTGGAAAAGCACATGTTGCATACATTCCTAACGGACATATTGTAGGTTTGAGTAAAATACCTCGTGTTGTGGATGCGTTTGCTCGTAGATTGCAGGTTCAAGAACGATTAACAAACGAAATACGCGACTGTATCCAAGAAACATTGAATCCTATTGGTGTAGCAGTAGTAATTGAATGCAGCCATTTGTGTATGCAAATGAGAGGAATCCAAAAACAAAATTCCGTTACTACTACATCGGCTTTTACTGGTGAATTTTTAAAAGACACAACCCGTCAGGAGTTCATTAACCTGATTGGTTCAAAACTTCATTAACAAATTATAACACTGACAGAATTGCAGGAAAACACAATAGGTATTATCTTTGCACTGTATTTAACACAAACAATTTAAAATACTATGGAAACGAACAATTTAAACTTTGTACAATCGCAGGAAGAAACAGCAACCATGTCAAAAACCTTTTTGGCAAGTGTATTCTCTTGGATGTTTGCTGCATTAACAATTACATCAATTGTTGCATATGCATTCTCTCACAATTTGGAATTATTATCTTTATTAGTAAACCCTGAAAAAGGTGGATTATCAATTTTAGGCTATGTGGTAATGTTTGCTCCAATCGGTTTTGTGTTTGCAATGTCATTAGGCTTTAACAAATTTTCATACCCTGTTATTTTATTTTTATTCCTTTTGTATTCAGCTGTTATGGGAGCTAGCTTAAGCTTTATTTTTTTAGCCTATACATCTGGTTCTATTTATGGAACATTTGCTGCTGCAGCAGGAATGTTTGGCTTGATGGCTGTTGTAGGGTATACTACTAAAACTGATTTAACAAAATTCGGATCCATTATGATGATGGGATTATTCGGAATTATCATTGCATCTGTAATTAACATGTTCATTGGAAGCGAAGGAATGGATTACATCATTAGCTTTATTGGGGTATTAGTATTCACCGGTTTAACAGCATACGATGTTCAAAAATTAAAGCGCATTGGAGCTGGTGTTGAATTTGGTACTGCTACTACTAGCAAATTGGTAATTATGGGTGCTTTAAACCTTTACTTAGACTTCATTAACTTATTCTTAATGTTATTGCGCTTATTTGGCGACAGAAAATAATCTCACAATCAATTGTGAATAAAAAAGGGGAATCACTTGATTTCCCTTTTTTATTTACGTTATTTTTGATTAAACAAAAACAAACTCAAAATATGAAAGCATACGTATTTCCAGGACAAGGAGCTCAATTCTCAGGAATGGGCAAAGATTTATACGAAAACTCTCCAATTGCAAAAGAGTGGTTTGAAAAAGCGAACAGCATTTTAGGATTTAACATCACCAATACCATGTTTACTGGTACAGATGAAGAGTTAAAACAAACAAAAATTACCCAACCAGCAATCTTTTTACATTCCGTGATTTTGGCAAAAACATTGGGTGATACCATGAAACCAGAAATGGTAGCGGGACATAGTTTAGGTGAATTCTCGGCATTGGTAGCAAACAAAGCACTTTCATTTGAAGATGGACTAAAATTAGTTTATACAAGAGCATTGGCAATGCAAAAGGCATGTGATATCAATCCAAGCACTATGGCTGCAGTGTTAAATTTAGATGATAAGATAATTGAAGAAATTTGCGCAGAAGTTAGTAAATCAGGAGAAGTGGTGGTTGCCGCAAATTATAATTGCCCAGGACAGTTAGTGATTTCAGGAACAATCAATGGTGTAAACATAGCCTGCGAAAAATTAAAAGCAGCCGGAGCAAAACGTGCTTTAGTATTACCAGTTGGCGGTGCATTCCACTCTCCATTAATGGAACCTGCACGTATTGAATTAGCGGCAGCAATCAATGCAACAAATTTCAATGAACCTATTTGTCCAGTTTACCAAAATGTAACAGCAAAAGGAGTTTCTAACCCTGAGGAAATAAAAAAGAACCTAATTGCTCAATTAACTGGACCAGTAAAATGGACACAAACAGTTCAACAAATGATTGCGGATGGTGCTACTTCATTTACCGAGGTTGGACCAGGAAAAGTGTTACAAGGATTAGTTAAAAAAGTAAATCCTACAATGGAGGCAATGAGTGCTTAAAATAAATTTTCAATTAATCCGTTTACCTAAAGTGAAAAAGACAATCCTCTTTATATTTTTTATTTTTTCAATACTGTTTAGCAATGCACAAATGCTAAACAGTATTGGGGTTAGAGTTGGTGGAACCGCTGCGAATCAAAAATTTTTGTTTCGTGAACCCACCTCCATTGATAAAAAGAAATATACGTTTGGATTCAATGCAAGCGTATTTGGCGAATTCTTTAGCCATGACTATGCGCGATGGGTTACAGAAATACAATACAATCAAAAAGGATCCATTGACAGACAGCCGGAAGCAAATTACCCAAACAAATTGCAATATTTATGCTGGAACAACTATTTAAAACTACGTTATGAGATGTATGCTATTATCCCATACATCATGGTAGGTCCCCGTTTGGATTATAATTTAACGCAAAGCACTACCTCCCCAACAGTTACAGGACGATTCCTTCCGCTACATTTAAGTATTGCTGCAGGTGGAGGACTAGAATTAGTGAGCTATAGTAATTTTAAATTTTTGGTTGAAGGATTTTACAATCCAGATGTTATGCCAGCATACATTACCTCACCATTGCATATCATGAATAAAGCAATTGAATTACGTGTGGGTTTAAAATATGAATTTGGAAAAAAGGAAAGTTGCAATACTCCTACTTATGTTGAGTAAATTTTTTATTCTCAGAAACTACTTTCCAATAATTTACTATTACCAAAATCAATAAAAAAGGAAGCAACCAAATTACTCTAACTGCAAATCGATTGGCTACAGTGGATAAGGAAGCACATACCACATCATTGTAAACAATTCCAATCATTGTAAATAGGATGAATACGATTAATAACGGAGATACTTTTTTTCTGAACGTTGGAATAATCAACAACAGAATCAACAAGAAAAAAGAACTATAAATTACAATTTTCTGCATCCCATTTAGTTCATTGTAAAGCGACAACTCACTATTAGTTTGTTTTGAACTATTGTATTGAAATGCATCATTGGGAATAAATAAACCAATGCGGTCTTCAAGCGTAGTGCCTTTTCCAAAAGCAATATTTCCTTCTCCCAAATCAAAAGTCGAAAGCTGTTTCAAACTATTTTTAATTGCAGCAGCAATATGTAATTTTAGATACTTAGGATTGGATAATGTTGCAGAAATAATTTCATTGAATTCTTTTTTGGTTGTTTTCCAACTACCCAATTTATAAACAGGACTGTTTTCAAAATCCCAAAGAAATTTATCTGCGGTGGCTGGTAATGAATCTTTGAAAGGACATAGTTCGTAGTTTTTTGTTGCACACGTTTCATCCAAGTATTGTTTTAAGATTCCATTTTCAACCATTCTACCCATGTAAAAAACATGTTTCGATTTCGACATGGCAGAGGACATAATTGCAATGGCAGAAAGAGTTAACAACAATAATAAATAGAGTTGCTTTTTAGAAACAATAACAAAAAATGGCCTAAAATAGCGGAGATAACTTGCCAATAAAATTGTAAAAATCAAAAATGCATTAATCAATAAATGCGACATGTGCATGGCATTGGACAAAAAGAAAATAAAATATAAAAAAACACGCTCAGCCATGGAAAGCTGTGGAACAAAAATTAAAAGCAACAATGATAAAATTGTTATAGGAGTAAAAATATCTGCGAGTAGCATACCACTAATCCATGGCAAACTAGAAAAGAAAGAAAGTAGAACAATGATAAATAAGGTAATAAAGAAAGGCGATTTAAAATCGGAAAAATATTTTACCGTTAAATAAATTACATATGAAATGAGAAGAGATTGAATGAATACGGTGAGCCACAATGTTATTCCACCAAAACAACTAAAGAAGATAAACAAGCCATAAGTAATCGGACGATCGGCCGGTGTTTCAAATTCGAAACCTGATGCTAAATAAGTAGATGTGTCCGAATAAACAATTGGAAAACCATTATAAATAGCAACCCACAAAAGCAGGAGGCCGCATGCAAGCATGCTAACCCATACTTTTAATGATTCATTTTTTATCACAATGCTATTAGTGTGTTTTGGTAAAACCTTCAGGTGTTACAATAATGTAGTCCGCTAAATCAATCGACTCTTTTGCAAGTGTATCAATTCCAGCTTGCTCACAAGCAGCAATGGTAAACACTTTTAAATTTTTATTTGCATCTTTTAAATACCATTCAATTCCCACATGATTATTGCTATGATAGGTACCATTGTAATGAATGAACAATTTTCCTTTTTCAAAATTTTTAGAAATAAAATAAGCCATTGTTGCATCTTTTACCGCTTGCGATTTAGGTAGGTTTTCACCACCATGTCCACCTGCTGATTCGAAAATATCTTTATAACATTTTACAGTACCATCGTATTTCATAGGCAATGGGCAAATCCATTTTTTGGCTTCCGAATCTAAGCTATCCAATTTTTCAATTCCTTTATTATATACCAAATTTGCGTAACGTCTAGGAATATTTGCGGCTACAAAATTCAATTTGTTATCCTTTGCAAAATCCAATAATGGCTTATAATCTGTTTTATAGTTCGGCCAAAGCTTTACTTCATCTTTAAAGGTTTTTTCAGAAATTTTACCTGCTAAATATTCATTGATGGCAATTTGATCATCAGCTTCGAACATTTCGGCTCCAAGAACCAGTTTTTCTTTCTTTACCTGAAACAAATCTTTTGTAAGTTCCAATTGCAGCCAATGACAAATTGGATTATCATGCATTTCACCAAACAAAACAATATCTGCTTGCTTTGCGTCATTCAACATCTTTTCATAGGTTGTTTCTTTCCCTTTAGAATCGAAAAGCTGGTAAGCCTTTTTATCTCCTTTAAAGGAAAAAATAAGCACAGTTAATAATAATAGCTGCAATAATGTTGGTTTCATGGTAGAAAGGATTTACTCAAAAATACGGTTTTTAGGACTGTATAAAAAATAAATTTGCAGGCTATTGATTTTATTTTATACATTTGCACTGCAATGAAAACAATGTTCCACATCCATCATCACCATACTTATCCAAAAGGGTAGGCAGATGCTGTATTGTGTATACGTAACAACGAACTAACAAATAACAATATATCAAAAGGGCTTACCGAACAGGTAAGCCCTTTTTTATTTAAAAAAATCGACTATGGAAACAAAATTAAAAATTGCCATTCAAAAATCAGGAAGACTAAATGAGGATTCCATCCGACTTTTAAAAGAAGCAGGTATAGAATTCAACAACGGCCTTAATAAACTAAAAGCAGAAGCCTATAACTTTCCTTTGGAAGTGTTCTTTTTGCGTGATGACGATATTCCTCAATACGTAGAAGATGGTATTGCCGACATCGGAATTGTTGGAGAAAATGTATTAATTGAAAAAAACAAGAAAGTATCAATTGTCGACAAGCTTGGCTTTGGAAAATGTAGACTGTCCATTGCTATCCCTAAAAATGAGAAATACAAAAGCATTCAGGATTTAGAAGGTAAGCGAATTGCAACAAGTTATTCTGTTATTCTTTCTAAATTTTTAAAGAAGAACAAAATCAATGCAGAAATCCATGAAATAAGTGGTTCTGTAGAAATTGCACCTAGCATTGGCTTGGCAGATGCTATTTGTGACTTGGTTAGTTCAGGAAGTACACTTTTTACAAACGGATTAAAAGAAACAGAAGTAATTCTAAAATCAGAAGCTGTATTGGTAGCTAACAATACCCTTTCTAAAACTAAAAAAGATATTTTAGAAAGATTAATATTCAGAATCAATGCAGTAAAAAAAGCAAAAAATAACAAATACATTCTATTAAATGCTCCCAACAAAAATTTAGATGCAATTTGCAAAATATTACCAGGAATGAAAAGTCCGACCATATTACCTTTGGCAGACAAAGGATGGAGTTCTGTTCACAGCGTGGTAAATGAAAATGAGTTTTGGGATATCATCGAAAAATTAAAAGCAAAAGGAGCACAAGGCATTTTAGTGGTTCCAATTGAAAAAATGATTTTATAAAACAGTCTTTGATAACAAACATATCAGCAATTAATATGATTAATACTATCAAATATCCAGATAAAAGTACTTGGGCAGAACTTTTGAAACGACCAATTTTGGATGGCTTTTCATTAGAAGAAACTGTCAACAGTATCTTAGTGGATGTTCGCAAAAATGGCGACAAAGCAATAAGATTGTATACAAAACAATTCGACAAAGTTGACATTGAAAAAACGGAGGTGGATTCAAGCGAATTTATTCAAGCTGAAAATAACATTTCTGAAGAATTAAAAAGTGCAATCCAACTTGCAAAATCAAATATTGAAAAATTTCACAACTCCCAAAAGGAAGAAAAAAAGGTAATTGAAACTACAGCAGGGGTTAACTGTTGGAGAAAATCAATTGCCATTCAAAAAGTGGGTTTGTATATTCCTGGGGGCTCTGCCCCACTCTTTTCAACAATACTTATGTTGGGTGTTCCTGCAAAAATTGCAGGGTGTTCTGAAATAATTTTGTGTACTCCACCAGATAAAAATGGAAAAATCAATGATGCTATTTTATACACAGCAAAATTAGTTGGTATCACCAAAGTATTCAAAGTTGGTGGAGTACAAGCTATTGCTGCAATGGCATTTGGTACAGATACGATTCCAAAAACAAACAAAATATTTGGACCAGGAAATCAATACGTCACCTGCGCCAAACAATTGGTAAATAAATCAGGAATTGCAATTGACATGCCAGCAGGACCATCGGAAGTTGCGGTTATTGCAGATGAAACTTGCATACCAGCATTTGTTGCTGCCGACTTATTATCACAGGCAGAACACGGAGCTGATTCTCAAGTTATTTTAGTTTCAATTTCTGAAGATACAATTGATAAAGTGAATAGCGAATTAAAAAAACAATTAGCCCAACTCCCAAGAAAAGAGTTAGCACAGAAAGCATTGGAAAATAGCAAAGCCATTTTAGTAAAAACAGTGGAAGAGGGAATTGATTTGCTAAATGAATATGCACCAGAACATTTAATTATTGCCTGCAAAAATGAGGAACAAATAGGAGAATCGGTTATAAATGCTGGTTCCGTATTCTTAGGAAACTATTCTTGTGAAAGTGCTGGTGATTATGCTTCAGGCACCAATCATACATTACCTACAAATGGATACGCAACAGCTTATAGTGGTGTTTCTTTAGATAGTTTTGTAAAAAAAGTAACATTTCAAAAATTAACTAAAGAGGGCATTAAAAACATTGGAAATGCTATTGAATTAATGGCTGCCGCAGAAGGTTTGGATGCACACAAAAATGCAGTAACTTTAAGAATAAATTCAATTAATACAATTTGATTATGGCTTTTGATTTAGATAAAATTACTAGAGAAAATATTAAAAAATTAGTTCCCTACTCATCAGCTAGAGATGAGTACAAAGGAAAAGAAGGAATATTTTTGGATGCCAATGAAAATTCATTTGGAGCACCAATTTCTCCTGGCAATAAATACGATGCTAAATTGAATCGATACCCTGATCCAATGCAATTGCAAGTAAAAGAAAAACTTAGCAGGATTAAAGGTCTACCGATGCAAAATATTTTCCTTGGAAATGGAAGTGACGAAGCAATTGATATTTTATTTCGTGCATTCTGCAATCCAGCAAAAGATAATATTATTGTTTGTCCCCCAACCTATGGAATGTATGAAGTATCAGCAAATATAAATGATGTAGCTGTTAAAAAAATTCCACTTACAAAAGATGAATTTCAGCTAGATTTGAATTCCATTTTAAATGCAATTGATGAGCAAACCAAATTAATTTTTATTTGCTGCCCGAACAATCCAACAGGAAATGCAGTTGCATGGAGTTCTATAAAAACTATTTTAGAAAAATTTGAAGGAATTGTTGTATTGGACGAAGCGTATATCAACTTTGCAAGTTATAGAAGTTTAATTCCAGAATTGTTGAATTATCCAAATCTTGTTATCCTTCAAACCTTGTCCAAAGCGTGGGGATTAGCTGGATTAAGGGTTGGAATGGCATTTGCATCCGAACCTATTATTGATCTTTTCAATAAAATAAAACCTCCCTATAATATCAATGTAGTATCACAGCAAATTGCATTGGAGGCATTAGATAATATCGACAAAGTAAACAACTGGATAAAAGAAATTGTAAGTGAACGACAAAAATTAAAAGTAGAAATAGAAAAACTTCCATTTGTTCTTAAAGTATATCCGAGTGAAGCCAATTTTCTTTTAGTAAAAACAATCGATGCTAATAAAGTTTATCATTACCTTGAATCAAAAGAAATAATCGTTCGAAATAGAAATTCAGTAACACTTTGCGAAGGTTGTATAAGAATTACGATTGGAACAATTGATGAGAATAAATCAATCATTAACGCACTTAAACAATTTAACTAACATGAAAAAAGTATTATTCATCGACAGAGATGGAACCATTATTTGGGAACCACCTGATACATTTCAAATTGATAGTTTCGACAAATTAAAATTTTTACCAGGTGTAATTACCTGGTTAGGAAAAATTACTCGTGAATTAGATTACGAATTGGTAATGGTAACTAATCAAGATGGTTTGGGAACAGAAAGTTATCCAGAACATACCTTTTGGCCTGTGCATAATTTAATGATGCAGACCCTAGCCTCTGAAGGTATTCAGTTCAGCGAAGTGTGCATCGACAAAACATTTGAGTATGAAAACAAACCTACGCGTAAACCTAATACAGGAATGCTAACAAAATACTTGTCGGGCTCATACGATTTAGAAAATTCTTTTGTAATTGGTGACCGATTGACGGATGTTAAGTTGGCTAAAAACTTAG
>JBIIOB010000435.1:0-2648 GCA_044337125.1 Bacteroidia bacterium | reverse complement strand
TTACCAGATATGAAACTACCTATTCAATACGCACTCGGATATCCAGAACGTATGAAATCAGATTTCCCACGTTTTAGCTTTTTTAACTATCCACAACTAACATTTGAACAAGCGGATACAAAAACATTTCGTAACCTTGCATTGGCTTTCGAAGCAATGAACATTGGTGGTAATGCACCTTGTGTTTTAAATGCTGCAAACGAAATAGCTGTAGAAGCTTTTTTACATGACAAAATTGGATTTTTACAAATGAGTGATGTCGTTGAAAAATGCATTCAAAAAATAAAATTTATTGCCAAACCTACGTACGAAGATTATGTTGCAACAGATATGGAAACAAGAAGTATTGCAACAGAAATGATTTAAACTAAAAAGAAGAGAATTATAACAATGGGCGTTTTAACACAAGTAGCACAATTCATTTTAAGTCTTTCAATACTAATTGTATTGCATGAATTAGGACATTTTATTCCTGCAAAATTATTCAAAACAAAGGTTGAAAAATTCTATTTATTTTTTGATCCTTGGTTCTCTATTTTTAAAGTAAAAAAGGGAGAAACTGAATATGGTATTGGATGGTTACCATTGGGTGGATACGTAAAAATCGCTGGAATGATTGATGAAAGCATGGATAAAGAGCAAATGAAATTACCACCTCAAGATTGGGAATTTCGTTCTAAACCAGCTTGGCAACGATTAATCATCATGGTTGGTGGTGTTACGGTAAATGTTATTCTTGGTATATTAATTTATGCAATGGTTTTGTTTGCATGGGGGGAAGAATATTTACCAACCCAAAATGTTAAATATGGTGTTGCGGTTGATACCTTGGGATACCAAATTGGATTAAGAGATGGCGATAAAGTAGTAAGCGTAGATAATAAGACCGTAGAAAACATATCCAAAGTCCCTTTAGAAATTATTCTAAATAAAGCAACAAGCATTCAAGTTGAACGAGATGGTCAAAAAATGAATTTTGATATTAGCGAAAACGATTTGAGTGAAATGATTAAAAATAAATATTCCATTTTAGAACCTCGTTTTCCATTTGATGTTGATACAGTAATTGCAGGAATGGAGGCTGAAAAAGCAGGTTTATTAAAAGGAGATAAAGTAATTGCAGTAAATGGAACTCCTACAGTCTATTTTCAAGATTTTGTTAAAGCATTAAAAAACAATAAAAACTTAACTGTTTCAATTTCCGTTATAAGAAACAATGATACACTAACCAAAACAGCAAATGTTTCAGAGGATGGTAAAATTGGTATTGGTCCAAAATCGATGGACAATTATTTTGAGCTATCAACCAAAGAATATAGTTTCTTCGCAGCTTTCCCTGCAGGTATTCATAAAGCATACGATACGTTTGATGGATACATCAAACAAATGAAAGTTATGTTTACTGTTAAAGATGCACACAAAGAAATTGGCGGATTTATGTCGATTGGAAAAGCGTATGGTACGTCATGGGATTGGCAACGTTTTTGGTCGTTTACAGCATTTTTAAGCATAGTACTGGCTATTATGAATATTCTTCCTATTCCAGCACTTGATGGTGGACATGTAATGTTCTTGTTATACGAGGTCATTACACGTAGAAAACCTAATGAAAAAGTAATGGAGTATGCACAGTATGCAGGAATGATTTTGTTGCTGGCACTTTTATTGTATGCTAATGGAAACGATGTAATACGTTTATTTACTGGAAAATAAAATATTCATGAATCGCTTACAATCACTTTTTACACTACTACTTTTTATCTGTCTTGGCAACTTTTCAAAAGCCCAAGAAGAAGGAACTCGTTCCACCACTTCAGAAAAAAAAGAAATTTCTGGGAAAATAATGATTGTCCCTTTTGAACCACTGATGTACATGAGCGAGATTGATCAAAAAATCAATCAACAAACCAAATGGGAATTCAAAGAAATTCGAGAATTCTTTCGTCATCAATTGGACTCCCAATTAAAACTTAAATTTCAAAGCATTGCTTCGCCTGTTGTTTCATTTTATGCTGATTCAGCAAAAACTGCAAAAGATTTAGCTTACATCTATCAATCAACAGCGATCTCTTTTGATGTGATAGGAAAACCCCCAGCTACAACAGTTGAGAATAAAAAACAATCTGGGATAAAAAACGGTCAATTGGTAGTTGAAATAAGTGAGGATAAAAAATTTACAAGTATCAAAACAAAGAACAAGGAACTAATTCCTTATCTCAATAAAAAATACAAATCCGAATATTTTATTTTTATTAATCAATTGGATATAAAATCAGTACCTGATTCTTATGATATTGCAACCGATAGTTACCAACGAGAAGTAACAGTGCATTATACCATCATCGACAAAGATTCTAAACTTATTACTGCAGGTGCTGCAACATCCAAATTCACATCGAAAGAAAACAATCCTAAAAAAATTGTTGCCTTAACATTTGGTCCAATTGCAAACTACATTGCAACAAAATTCAGTGCCATCATTAATCCACCAAAACCAAAATAACTATTATATTTTTATTCCTATTACAAGGATATCATCCACTTGTTGAAGCACACCACGCCACTCTTCAATGGATTTCTCAAGTATTATTTTTTGTTGATCCATCGCAACGCCATCCATACTCAACAACATCGTTTTATAATGGTTC
>JBIIOB010000034.1:0-10390 GCA_044337125.1 Bacteroidia bacterium | reverse complement strand
TCAATTTAAATTTCTTACCATCTGGTCCACCAAACTGATCGGTATAACCATCTGTAAATGCATAAATGGTATCTCCTTTCTGCAATTGTAATTTTTGATTGGTATACGTTTCAACAACATTGGTGGTATAACTTCCAATCGCAATATTGTCGGCTTTTAACTCAATCAATTCTTTATTTCGCAATACAATGAGTGGATTGTAAGCTCCTGCATATTCTAGCTCCAATGTTTTGAAATTAAGCATACACAATGCTACATCCATTCCATCACGCAAACGTGTATCATCCATTGTTTGATTTAACCGCTCACTTAATCCTTTATTTAATACATCAAGCAATACTGCAGGAGTTACATCTTGTAATTCTTTCATTGCATGATTTAAAATATCGTAACCAACGATACTCATGAATGCACCAGGTACACCATGCCCTGTACAATCAATTGCGGCAAAAAATACTTTATCACCTTTTCGCTCAGTCCAGTAAAAATCACCACTTACAATATCTTTTGGCTTAAAGAGTACGAATGAATCAGGTAAATTTGTTTTAATTGTTTTTACAGATGGTAAAATAGAATCTTGAATTCTTTTGGCATAACGAATACTATCGGTAATGTCCTTGTTTTTTTCAGCAAGTTCCGCGTTCTTAATTGCTAATTCTTCGGTGCGTTCATGTACTTTCTCTTCCAATATTTTTTTTGCTTCTTTTAATTTTCGTGTCCGAATTTTATCGAAAATAAATATTCCAAAAATTACAAATGCACCAACAAGAATATAGAATAGTACAGTTTGCCAAAAAGGTGGAGCAATGTAAAATTTATAGGTTACAGGTTGTACATTACATGTACCATTGCTATTGCAAGCCCTAACCATAAAAGTATAGGAGCCTGGAGGTAAATTAGAATATACTGCTTCATTTAAAGTGGTATAACCAGGCGACCATTCATTATCAAATCCTTCGAGTTTATATTGGTATTGAACATTTTCAGGATTTGCCAAACTAATTCCTAAAAACTTAAAAGTGATATGATTTTCATTGTAAGCAAAACGTGCATCATCAGGAAAAACAACGTCTTTCATAAACAAACGAATACCTGTAATAAATGTTTGTGGTTCTGTTGTGTTTGGCTTATCTTCAGTTGGATTATATTTTACTGCACCCATAATAGTTCCGTACCATAAATTTCCTTCCCTATCCATGCATACTGCATTGGGGTTTGTTTCAACACCAAGGAAGCCTTCCGATTTACCATAATGCAGGAATTTTTTTGTTTCTTTATCAAACTTATCAATTCCCCTGCTGCTTCCTATCCAAACTTGTCCGCTCTTATCAGTAATAATCGAATAAGGTGAATCATTTGTTAAACCTTCCTTAACAGTGTAATTGGTAAATGATTTTCCATCATATTGATATAATCCACCGCCATAGGCTCCAAACCATATGTTATGGTTTTTATCTTCATTGATACAAAGTATAAAGCGGTGACGTACGCCATCCTCTTCTCCAAATGTTTTAAATGAGGCGCCATCAAACATGGATAGCGCTCCACCCAATGCGCCAAACCACATATTCCCCTTACTATCTTTAAATATTCGATAAACATTATTTCCACCTAAACCATCCAAAATGGAATAGTTCCTGAATTTTTTCTGAATAGGATCAAACTTTGAAACCCCTTCTTTTGTTCCAAACCAAATATTTCCTTTTGCATCTTCACTAATTGCATAAACTACATCACCCGCCAAGCCATTATTTTTGTTATAAACTTCGAATCGATTAGTTTTCAAATCCATCTTACAAACACCACCAAATCCGGTTCCAAACCAGAGATTTCCCGATTTATCTTCAAAAGATGACAGGACCACATTGCTGCTTAAACCATCCTTTATAGTATAGTTTTTAATGCTTGAGGATTGTTTTTTATTTATTGGAGAATAACTAAATGTAATTTTAGAAAGTCCATCATTTGTTCCTAACCAGATATTACCATCCTTATCGCAGAGTGTCGTCCAAACCAAATTATTTCCAAGTCCATCCGACTCATCAAATAGCTGGAAACGCTCACCTCTGTATTGATTAAATCCAATATCTGTTCCAATCCAAATACTACCTTCTCTGTCCTGAAAAAGTGCATTCGCGTTAAAATAATTTAAACCTTGTTTAGTACTATAATTATTAATCAATGCTTTCGATAAAGCTTCTGTTCTATTTTTTGTAGGGAAAGGAATGCATTTAGTAGCACCTCCACCAGTTGTTCCAATCCAAATGGAATGGGTATTGTCTTCAATAATTTGATTGATAAAATTAGAACCCAAACCATCCGCTAGTTCAATTCGTTGACCAGCTTGCTCAATAGCTTTTGCAGGTTGTTTCACCGAAAAATCATCAGGTACCTTTAAAACCATAACTCCTGCATCAGCACTACCTACCCATATTTCATTGTAATTTATAAGTGCAAGTGAAGTTATTCGATTACTATGCAGTCCATTCCCAGTATTTAAAAAGTTATAGGAAGCGGATGAAGTAATATCTGTTTTAGTATCGTACACTGTAATTCCAATATCAGTAGCAATCCAAATGTTTTGTTTTTGATCGATACAGATATCATAAACATTATCACTACTCAATCCATCTTTGCTATTGATTGAAATCATCTTTTTATTGATAGGATCATAAACAAAAACACCTGCTCCTTCTGTCGAAATCCAAAAGCGATTTTTATCATCTTGCATAATTGCTGTCACCGTTTTAAAACGAGTAAACTCCTCCAGGTTCAAATTCTCAAACTTTTGTGTTTTATAATTAAACATAGAAACTCCACCTGCCCAATGACCCATCCAGATATTCCCTTTATTATCTTTAAACAAGGTAGTCACCCAATCCTCCGCTAACGAATCTTTCCTTGAATATGAAATGAATTCCTTTCCATTGTATTTGGTGAGTCCCGATAAAGTAGCAATCCAAAGATTTCCATCGTTATCTTGACAGATGCTTTGTACTTGTGATTGAGACAAACCTTGCTCAACTCCATAATATATGAAGCTGGTAGTTTGTGAATAGGAATTGTTTGCTAACAATAGTATTGTTAGAAAGCAATAAAATTTGAGTACTGTTTTTTTCATTTCAATTTAAATGTTTAAAAACAAAATTATTTATTCATGTAGGATAGGTAGTAAGCTATTTCTACATTGTATTGTGTTTGTGGGATTTCGATTTCATTTTTATAACAATGTACCGCACCCCAAAAAAATGTTTCTTTTCTATACGTATCTAATCTTTTACCTTGTGTAACAACGGTGGTACGAATCGTTGTAAATACTCCATCATCTATTGTCACCAGAACATTTGGTTGTGGTTTTGTTTTATAATCTTTGGTATCGGGTAAAGATTTCTGATTCCCAATTCGAACAGACCTTTCAGCAAATGCAGCCGCTTCAACCAGTTTTCGCATTTGTACTTGTTTATATTGCTGGTTTGCGAATAATTGTTTTTTCTTCAACTTTTGCTCTTCAATTAATTTATCCGCTTTCCCTTTTAAATCATTTTCTCTTCGCATTTGCTCGATTACTGTATTTGCTCTTGCTTGCTGCTTGTTTTTAGAAAAGTCTTTTTGTTTTGCTGTGCGTTCATTTTCAGCTACCATTTTCAGCAAATCATTTTCATAGTTTGTTTTTATTTCTTTATTCTTTTTTGCTAACAAGGCTTTAGCTTCCTTTTCTTTTTGTAAACGGATTGCTTCTGTTTCCATACTTTGATTTTCATTCTGTTGTTGGTTTTCTGATTCTCGTTTTAACCTTGCTAATTCTGCAGCTTTTACCAATGCTTCTTCGCGTGCTTTTTGTTCCGCCAATAATTTTTCTTCCAAATCATTCTTAGCCTTCTCTTCAGCTTCTTTTTTTGCTTTTAACTCGGCTTCAAGTTTCTCCTTTTCTTCTTTTTCTTTTGCTTTTTTCTCAGCAAGCAATGTTGCTTGTTCTGATGAGGTAATCAATACATCCTTTGTAAAATCAGCCAAATAAGCATCATCGTCTTTAAATGCTTTTTTACCATCAAAAACAATTTTTGTAAATGGATTCTTAAATTTTGAAAGGCGAATTGCACTAGTAGTTGTTTCAAAAAATGGAATTTCAGTTTGATACAATGGAAACAAATCACTCCTTTCTTTAGAGACCTTGCCTGTGTATACTAACAAATACATATCTACACAACCAGGATAAGAAAAGGTAATTTTATAGTCCACACCAAAAACAAGGTAAAGCCTAAATTTTCCATTTTTACCTGTTTTTAGTTGTTCCTGCTGTACAGTTCCATTTCTATAAACAGTAACAACCGCACCTGCAAGTGGTTTGTTATCCTTTACTGCTTTACCTGAAAATTCGAGCATTCCAGGAGCTTGAGCAAATGATTCTTGCAAGAAAAAAAATGAAAGAAAAACAAATAGGAGAAGTGTGTGCTTGATTGCACCCCGTAAATTTTTGTCGAACATTTTTTTAGTTAAAACGAACATATTGCTACACTTATCCTAAAAACGAAAGTAGCAAAAATTAATCGAACTAACAATGATAGAAAAGTTGGCTACACCTCAAAACCCCATTCATCGTAAAAACTATCTGGATTTGATTTTTTAGGTGATTGGTTTTCTGAAGTTGATGGAAATGATTTTTTTGCAGCAGCATTCTTTTGTGTTGCAGCTTTCATTTTATCCTTAAAATTTTCTTTTCGTTCAAATGAAGTATTCTTTTTTGAACTAGATTGACCTTCCTTCTTATCTGCAATTTCAACCAAAGAAAAGTCTAATTGTTTTTTAACTAAATCAGCTCGTTTCACTTGAATGGTCACCTCATCACCAAGCGTTAGAACTTTACCATATTTTTTACCACGTAAACAATAGTTATCCTCGTCAAAATAATAATTATCATCTTGCAAATCACGCAAACGAATCATTCCTTCGCAATGATTTTCTTTCAACTCCACAAATATTCCCCACTCAGTAACACCTGAAATGATTCCTTGAAATTCTTCTCCAATTTTATCTTGTAAAAATTGTACTTGTTTGTATTTAATAGAAGCACGCTCAGCCTCTGCAGCCAATTTTTCCATTTCTGAAGAATGTTTGCATTGCTCTTCTAATTTTTCGATGTCAGGACTTTTTCCACCATCCAAATAATGTTGCAACAAGCGATGTACCATTACATCTGGATAACGTCTGATTGGAGAGGTAAAATGAGTATAATATTCAAATCCTAATCCGTAATGTCCAATGTTTTTTGTAGTATAAACAGCTTTGGCCATAGTACGAATAGCGAGCATTTCAATCATGCCCGATTCCTTTTTCTGGTTTACTTCTTTCAATAAATTATTCATAGAGTCGGCAACAGCTCGCTCATTTTTTATATTGATTTTATAACCAAACTTTGCAACAAATTCAGCAAACTGCTCCAACTTATCTGGATTTGGTTTATCATGTACACGGTAAACAAATGATCGTTGATTTTCTTTCGATTTATCTTTCGACTCTTTCGCTGTTTTACTTTTTCCAATAAACTCAGCAACCTTACGATTAGCTAAAAGCATGAAATCTTCAATCAACTGATTTGAGTCTTTTGCAATTTTAAAAAATACACCTGTTGGATTTCCTGCTTCATCCAAATGAAACTTAACTTCCATTTTATCAAAGGCAATACTTCCTTTTTTGAATCGATTAGCTCTTAATATTTTTGCTAGGCGATTTAATGTCAATACCTCATCCTTAAATTCTCCTTCACCTGTTTCAATTATCTGTTGAGCCTCTTCATAAGTAAAGCGTTTATCCGATAGAATAATCGTTCTTCCAAACCATTCCTCAACAACTTCAGCATCATCTGTAATTTCGAATACTGCAGAGAAACAAAGTTTTTCTTCATTCGGGCGCAGTGAGCATACATTGTTAGATAAGACTTCTGGTAGCATTGGAACTACTCTATCCACAAGATAAACAGAGGTTGCTCTGGAAAATCCTTCTTTATCGATGATGGATTCCGGTTTCACATAATGACTCACATCCGCAATGTGTACACCAATTTCCCAATTCCCATTTTCTAACTTTTGAATAGATAGAGCATCATCAAAATCTTTTGCATCAACAGGATCTATTGTAAATGTGGTTATTCCTCTAAAATCTTTTCTCTTTGCAATTTCTTGTTCTGTGATTTTAATAGGGATTAAATCAGCTGCTTTTTCTACATCTTTAGGAAACTGGTAAGGCAGTCCATACTCTGCTAGAATAGCATGCATTTCTGTATTATTTTCACCAACATTCCCTAAAACTTCTATAATTTCTCCAATTGGATTTACACTGTTCTTGCCCCACTCTACAATTTTCGCAATTGCTTTTTGTCCATCTTTTGCACCATTTAATTTCTCCAATGGAATATAAATATCAATATGGATCCGATTGTTACTAGGCACCAAAAAACCAAATTTTGGAGAAAGTTGAATGGTTCCAACAAATTCTGTTTTAGCCCGTTCAACAATTTCAACAATCTCTCCTTCTTGTTTTCCTTTTCGGGTAGGATACAATTTTACTTTTACAATATCTCCATGTAAAGCATTTAAGGTTTTCCGTTGTGAAATAAAGGTGTCATTTTCGGTTTCTTCAGAAACAACATAGGCTGTTCCTGTACTCGTCATATCCACTTTTCCGGTAATGTAAACGGTAGTTGATTTTATCTTAAACTTACCTCTTTCAGGTTCAGAAACAGAGTCTGCTGCTTTTAATTCAGCAAGGATGGTATTTATTAAAAGTCGTTGAGAATGATCAGTAATATGTAAATCAGCAGCTATCTGCTTGTAATTTAATGCCTTATTTGGACTTGCAGCTAATACTTTTAGAATTTCTTCGAAAAGATAACTCTTCTTTACTCCCTGTTTTCTACTTGTAAATTTTTTAGCCATAGCCCAAATATCCTTCTGATTTACGGTATATGAAAGCCTTTGTTAATAAAATCTAAAAAAAACTTTTATTGTGCAACCAAATAATGCAACTTTGCATCTAACACACAAGAACGAATTATGAATGACGAGCAAATAGTACAAGGCTGTATTCAAAAGAATGCAATTGCTCAAAAGCATTTGTATGAAAAGTTCGCACGTAAAATGATGGGGGTTTGTCTGCGTTATGCTGATAATCATGAGGAGGCAGAGGATGTTTTACAAAATGGATTTGTTAGTGTTTTTCAAAACATCGAATCTTTTAAAGGAACTGGATCGTTGGAAGGCTGGATAAGAAAGATTATGGTAAATACAGCACTTACAAATATTAGAAAAAACAAAAAACTGAAACAAAATATTGAGCTGGAAAGTGTTGAGTTCATGCTCCCCTCAACAAACCATATTAGTGAAAACTTTGCAGCAAAAGATTTATTAAAAATAATACAAACGCTACCAACTGGATTTAAAACAGTTTTTAACCTTTATGCCATTGAAGGATACTCGCACAAAGAAATTGGCGATATGCTTGGTATTTCGGAAGGAACTTCTAAATCACAGTATTCAAGAGCAAAAACATATTTACAAAAGTTAATCCCAATTGACAGAGAATAGCATGAAGAAAAACGACAATCTAGAAGATTTATTCAAAGACTCATTTGAAGATTTTGAAGCGGATGTGAAGCCCAAAACTTGGGATAATATTCAGGCAGCATTAAAAGGTGCTGGTATTGGGGTTATTATAAAAACCTTAATCAATAAAATTGGAACCAATACGATTATTGCTGTAGTTTCATCTGCTGCAACAGTAGCTGGAACCATTTTGATTATGAACTGGACAGGTAGTGGCTCTAAAAAAGAAACTACTTCTAATGAGGTTAATACCCTTTCAACTCCAAAAACAGAAGAAATTATACCTAATAATCCTGTTTCAAACACCGATTCAGAAAATTCAACGCATAATAAAGTATCAGCACCAACAGCTAACAAAACTAGCAATACTGCTAATTCCGTTGTAATTCCATCAAAAAAATCGGCTGCTGAGTTGAAAAATGTTGTTAATGAAATCGAATCAAAATCAATTGCTGCCATCAATTCAAATGTTGTAGCAGGGGCTGTTCCTTTAATTGTTAATTTATCAAATGCTGGTGCAGGAAAAATAAACAAATGGAATTTTGGTGATGGCAAAACTGCCAAAAATGTTTCCAATCCAGTTCATGTGTATGATGTTCCAGGAATCTACACGGTTGTTTTAAACTCAACAACAATTGATGGGAAATCAAAAAATGATAGTATTAAAATCGAAGTATATGGAAATTCTTCATTATCCACAATTCCAACCACCTTTACACCAAATGAAGATGGGGATCAGGACTATTTTATAATTAATAGTAAAAACATCAAATGGATGAATGCAACCATTTTGGAAGGGAACGGAACAATCGTTTATAGTTACAAAGGGGTGGAAATAAAATGGGATGGTAGAAACAAAAAAGGAGAAAAAGCAAAAGAAGGACTTTATTACTATATCATTGATGCTGAAGGCATAGATGGCAAAAAAATTGAAAATAAAGGCAGTGTTAAACTTACTAGATAAGCAATTATATCGTATTTTTGTGCTGGCGTTTTTTAAAAAACAAGACTAAAAATGAAGAAATTACTACTTATATTAGGATTAAGCATAGCTACCTATTCTATAAAAGCACAAGCAATTGATGCTGAGCCAGAAGTATCAACTGTCTGTGGCGGTGGATCTGCAAACTTAACAGCAACCGTAATTCCCGCTGGAAGTCCAGGTGCACCAGGAAGTTTACCTACTACTGACTATGCAATTTCCTCTGTCCCATTTTCGACAGATCCATTTACTAGTGGAACAGCAGTAGCACTTACAGATGATAGCCAAACTGGCCTAGTAATTCCAATTGGTTTTACATTCTGTTATTTTGGAACTGAATATACTGTTGCAAATATTGGTTCGAACAATTGGTTAAGTTTTAGTGCAGGTCAATCAAACACCTATACTCCACAAGCAATTCCTAGCGCAACAAATTTTCCTGTAAATGCCATTTTAGGTCCATTCCAAGATATTAATCCTGGTGCTGGCGGAACTGTTTTATATGCAACATATGGTACTGCTCCATTCAGAAGATTTGTTGTTTCTTGGAATAACGTTCCAATGTTCTCTTGTACGGGTCAATTGTACTCAAGCCAAATCATTATCTACGAAACAACCAATATTATTGAAACACACATTGCAAACAAATCAGTTTGTCCAGGATGGGTTGGAGGAAGAGCAACCCATGGTTTGCAAAACACAAACGGAACAGTTGCAGTTGTAGTTCCAGGACGTAATAATACTCAATGGACAGCAAGTAATGAGGGAACTCGTTTTACTCCAAATGGGGTAGCCACATACACCATCAATTGGTATATTTTACCTGCAAATACACTAATAGGAACTGGGCCATCTATAACAGTTACACCTGTAACTTCACCTCAATACTATTATGCAGAAGTAATAGGACCAAATGGTTGTAACCCAACAGGAAGCACTGCAAACAACAAGGATACAGTTGTTGTTTTCTCAAGTGCATTGGCAGTTGATGCTGGACCATACACTGCAATTTGTGAAAATTCATCAACCACATTAAATGCTCTTGCTGCAGGTGGAACAAGCTATACATGGACCCCTGCTACAGGATTAAATAACCCAACGATTTCTAACCCAATTGCGAATCCTACTGCAACTACAACCTATACGGTTTTAGTAACAGATGCATTGGGCTGTAGTGGACAAGATACAGTTACTATTGCTGTTAACCCTGCGCCATTTGCTGATGCTGGATTTGGTGCTGGAATCTGTTTGGGTGACAACATTCAATTAAGCGGAAATGGCGGAGGAACATTTGCTTGGGCTCCAGCTGCATCATTAGACAATGCAACAATTAACACTCCTACTGCTACTCCTACTGCTACCACTACATACACATTAACAGTAACGGACGGCATTGGATGTACTGCAATTGATACTGCAACAGTTATTATTTCAAACTCGAATGCAAATGCAGGACCAACAGTTTCAATTTGTAATGGAACAAGCACTACACTTAATGCTACAGGCGGAGCAACTTATACTTGGGCAGCATCGCCATCATTAAGCAATTTAACTATTGCAAATCCGGTTGCTAATCCAACAACCACTACAACTTATACAGTAACAATCGATGATGCGGCTGGTACTGGTTGTATTTCAACTGACACTGTTACTGTGATTGTAAATAATATTCCAACAGCAGATGCAGGGACAAATTCAGCCTATTGCACTGGAGGAAGTACAGTTTTAAATGCAACAGGTGGTGGATCATATGCTTGGTTACCAGCAACTGGATTAAGCAGTACAACTATTTCTAATCCTACTGCAAATC
>JBIIOB010000256.1:0-4074 GCA_044337125.1 Bacteroidia bacterium | reverse complement strand
TGATTTACATAGGCAGGAATAAAGTAACCTTTGGTTACATTAATAGGCACATTGGCATTTTTTACAACCAATTCAGCTACAATACTTCCTCCAATTCCAGAGCCACCTAAACCACAAATCAAAACATTGGTAATTGGATGGTTAGATGGTGTAAGTTTTGCATTTGAACCAATTGTAATTGCTTCACTTAACTGTTTAGAAAAATTTGCTACTAATGTCTTCATTGCTTCATAAAATGATGGATTGTAAAAATACATAATTTGTTGAAATTACCGCCTTTTTTTTATTTATTTATACGTTCTTAGAGTGTATATTTGCCAAAATTTTACAAAACTAAAAATGAGCCACGAGTTAAGCGAACAAGAATTATTGAGACGCACAAAATTAGAAGAAATCACTAAAATGGGGATTGATGCGTACCCAGCTCCATTGGTTGAAATTAATGCTACATCTAAAGGCATATTAGACAATTTTACCTTAGAAAATGCTGAACAATATAAAAACATCAGCATAGCAGGAAGAGTTATGAGTGTGCGTGATATGGGGAAAGCATGTTTTGTTAGTTTGCAAGATGCAAGTGGTCGTATTCAGATTTATATCCGTAGAGATGATATTTGTCCAGGTGAGGATAAAACTACCTTTGATTTATTATTCAAAAAACACACCGACATTGGTGATATCATAGGAATTACTGGTTATGTTTTCATTACTAAAGTTGGTGAAATCTCTATCCATGCTACATCATTTAAAATGCTGAGCAAGGCTTTACGTCCTCTTCCCATTGTTAAACGTGATGATGAAGGAAATGCATTTGATGAAGTAACAGATCCTGAATTCCGTTACCGCCAGCGTTATGTCGACTTAATCATCAATCCAACTGTAAAAGATACGTTTACAAAACGTACCAAAATGATGAATACCATTCGTGATTTTTATAACGAAAAAGGATATTTGGAAGTTGATACACCTGTACTGCAAGCAATTCCAGGTGGTGCCTCTGCCCGTCCATTTACAACTCATCATAACACATTAGACATTCCAATGTACTTGCGTATAGCTAATGAATTGTATTTAAAACGTTTGATTGTTGGAGGTTTTGATGGTGTTTATGAATTTTCCAGAAACTTCCGCAATGAAGGGATGGACAGAACACATAATCCTGAATTTACAGTAATGGAGTTATATGTTGCCTACAAAGACTATAACTGGATGATGGATGTGACAGAAGAATTAATTGAAAAAATTGCACTTGATTTAAATGGTACAACCAAACTGCAAGTAGGTGAAAATACCATCGATTTCAAACGTCCATTTAAACGAGTTACCATGTTCGATTCTATTAAAGAATTTACTGGTATAGATATTAGTGGAATGGATGAAGCACAATTACGTGATACATGTAAAAAGCTTCACATCGATGTTGCAGATAACGTTGGAAAAGGAAAATTGATTGATGAGATTTTTGGTGCTAAATGTGAAGGAAATTATATTCAACCAACATTCATTACTGATTATCCTGTTGAAATGAGTCCACTTACTAAAAAACACAGAAGTAAAGCGGGTTTAGTTGAACGCTTCGAATTAATGGTAAATGGAAAAGAATTAGCAAATGCTTATTCAGAGCTTAACGACCCTATTGATCAACGTGAACGATTCGAGGAGCAAGCAAAACTAATGGAACGTGGGGACGATGAAGCAATGTTTATTGACCAAGATTTTTTACGTGCTTTGGAATATGGAATGCCTCCAACTGCTGGTATTGGAATCGGTATTGATCGTTTAGCAATGATTATGACGAATTCTCCGTCTATTCAAGATGTTCTTTTCTTCCCTCAAATGCGACCAGAAAAGAAAGCAGAAGAGCAAGAAGCATAAAATTCATAAAAAGGCACAATTAATTTGTGCCTTTTTAATGTAAAGCTCAGAATATTCAAATGAAAAAAGTGATTGCCAACAATTTATACTTCATCCTATCAATTATATTAATTGTATTTGAAAGTGTGCATATTTTTAAGGGCGATTGGATTGGTGATTTCTGGGAACATGCTGCAGTAATTAATGAACTCTCGAACAACCTTTTTCATCCAAACAATCCAATCATAGGAGGGAATACAGCACATGCTTTTTTCTCCCCCTATTCGGTTTTGTTAGGCCTCGTTTCAAAATTTAGCCATTTAAATTCCATTCAAGTTCTAATTCTATTCGCTTTTATTAATTTAATAACACTTCTTTGTTCTATCCACTTTTTTTGCAAAAACATTTTTAAAACAAATGTTCCCATTATAGCTTCTTTAAGTTTAGTTCTCATTTTATTTTTTTGGGGTGAGAACCCAACTTCCTGGAGTGGCTATTTTCACATCATGGCACTTCATTACATGTTGCCCTATCCTTCCACATTTGCATTTTCCTTAACACTAATTCTACTAGGTTTAATTGCTAAACACGATTTAAATAATTTAAACAAATATGTTTTTTTGATTTCACTAATAGGTGCAACCATTTTCATTACACATCCAACAACAGGTATTGCCGCAATAACAAGTGCAGCAATCTTTCTTTTTTCAAAAAACGATTTTGATCTAAAAATTTTTTTCAAACAATTTTTAATTGTTTTCTTACCATTGATACTATTATGTATTAGCTGGCCCTACTATAATTTCTTATCATTATTCATAGGCGACAATTCCGATTTTCAAAATGAATCCATGTCACTCTATAATGATTTATTTAGACAATATTGGCCCATTCTTCTATGTCTGCCAGCATTCCTGTTCCTTAAGAAAAACAAAACCATGTTTTTTTTATTGGGTACTCAAATCGCATTAATTGTTTTATTGTTAATAGGATTTGAATTCCAGCTTTATGGTTTAGGACGAATTGTTTCTTACCTAGTCATGTTTTCCCATATTACCATGAGTTATACTCTATTACTAGCTTATACAAACAACAAACTTTTTTTTAGAGTCTATTTTTCATTATTAACCGCATTCATATACCTTTCTACATCAGTAAATTATGATGCCTTAAAAACAGTTTTGAGTACCTGCAAAACGCCTAATGTTAAATACTATTACGGATACAATTTTTTGAGAACAGAAGTTCAACCACAAGACATAATTTTATCAGACAAAGAATCGAATTGGTTAATACCTACATTTGGTGGTAAGGTTATCTCCTCCGTTCATCCACTCTATTGGGTTGATGATTTACATAGACGTAGAATAGATATAGATCTTTTTTTTAAAGAAAATTGCCCTGAGAAAGTCAGGTTGTATACATTAAAAAAATACAAACCAAAATACATTTTGATAAATTATAATTTTTTGAAAATTACTCCAGAAGATTATCAACAAATTTACAAATTGGGTAAAACCGTTTATTACAAAAAGAATTTTCGTTTAATTGAGGTTGATCAAGAATATTTAACTAATTAGAATACTGAAACAACCATGATCCTAAAAGAAAATAAAAAAATCTTTATCCTTTTTTTGGTTGCTATACTTATTGGCATTGCATTGTATTATAACTGTTGGTGCATTTTAGGCAAACGACCTCAATCCATTCACCATTGGCGTCAAACTGATTGCGCATCCATTGCTTTAAATTATTACAATCATGGAATGAACTTTTTTAAACCAGAAGTGATGTTTCAAATTAGTGATGGTGGAACCAGTGGATACACTGTAGGTGAATGTCCAATTTTATATTACTTTATCGCCATTCTATGGAAAGTATTTGGTTATAGTGATTTTACTTACAGATTGGTAAATACTATCATATTTTTTGTTGGATTAGTAGCATTATATAAAATTGCTTTCCATTTTTTGAAAAATCATTTTTGGTCGGCATTTATTCCAATTCTATTGTTCACATCACCAGTTGTAACTTACTATGCTGCGAACTATTTAACAGATACCACTGCCATTGCACTTATCTTAATTGGTTGGAACTACATCATTAAATTTATTAGCCATAATAAAAACAGAACTTTTTACACAGCATTTTTCTTTTTTACTATTGCAGGTTTAATAAAAGTAACTGCTTTACTAAGTGTAATGGCACTTTTAGGAATAA
>JBIIOB010000255.1:0-4075 GCA_044337125.1 Bacteroidia bacterium | reverse complement strand
ATAACCTAACTTTGCTAAGTCATTACACAATGGCACAACATCAGTACCTGTTTTGCTTCCACCAATAAAACTTCCACCGTGAGCCATTACAATTAAGGCACGGCTGTTAGATGTATCACCTGTTGGCTGATAAACATCTAATAATAAGTTCTGATTGGTATTGTTGTATTTTATATTACTTCCATACTGAACATTTGATGTTACAGTAACTGCTGGAAAAATTTTATCATGGTAACGATTACCAACACATTGTGCATTTGATTTTGTTGTTGCAACAAGCGAAACTAGTGTTGCAAATGCTAAGTAAATTTTTTTCATGTATTTTAATTGTTAGGGTTATGTTAAAAGTACAAAATCATTCCGAATAAAAAAATACTCGTAATTATTATAAATCAGAAATAAGGAAAAAAGCCTAAAACATATAGGACAAAGCAAAGCCAGGAACAAATGCTTTCGACTTGTAGGTCCCACCAAATTGAGTTTCAAGATTCGTATCGGTACGTTTCATTCCCTCAATATATAAAAATGAAACATCAACAAAAATTTTCTTAGTTACTTTAAAGGTTGCACCTGCTGTAATTCCTAATTTATCAGCATCAGGTGTTTCTGGAGTTAAATAACCAGCTTTAACTGGACTCATATCATAATAAGCACCTAAACGAGCTGTCCATTTTTCAGTTAAATCATATTGTCCACCCAAGCGGAAAATATACGAATTTTGATATTCGCGAGCCGAATGAATATCCTTTAATTTATCTGTATTTTCAGCAAAATCAATAATTAATGAATCGTAAGATTTCCAACCTATGAAATTAACATCCAATGCTAAAGTCATTTTTGAATTTACTTTATATCCAAAACCAAGTGTTGCAACTTGCGGTAAATTTAAACCCGTTGAAAATGTGGTAGAAGGGAAATACTGCCCTACCGAAGATGGAACCGTAAAATCAGCTGTTCCACCATCAACTTTTACATTCACTTGAGAACGGTAGTCAAATCCAATTGATAGTTTTTCTGTTGCTTTAAAATAAATACCTGCATTAAACCCATATCCACTTGCTTTTCCTTCAAGACTTCCTTCGCCATAATTACCCAATGTATCTTGAATAGGCACACCTTTGCGCAAAGCAAATGATCCCGTAGCATAAATAAATCCAACACCAATACCAATCTTATCATTCAACTTATAAGAAGCTGTTGGCTGAATAAAAAATGTTTTTAAATCAATTTCACGAATCAAAAACTGTCCTTTCCAATCATCTGCCCATTGCACTTTACTACCAAAAGGATTGTAAATACCCAAACCAACATTCCATTTAGCAGTTTTTTTGAATTTATAAACGGCATATAAAGTAATTGGAGTTCCTGTGTTTTTTTCAATATGAGCGGTATAAGTACCCGGAAATGGTTCTAAATAAGTAGTACGTGGCATGATAAAGCTAGCACCAATTGTAATTCCACGTAAAGAGTCTAAAAACGACATTGCACCTGGATTAAACAAAATGGTAGCATTATCCATACATAAACCAGTTCCAGCATGCCCCATTCCGGTCTGCTTTTGGCCCTGTAAGTTTATTTGAAAACCACCTGCTAATACAGCAGATGTAAGGAATAAAAACAATGTGATTGACAGTAGTAGTTTCTTCATAAGAACAAAATAAGCCAATTTATTTACACAAATCAAATTTTTATCTACCTTTGTTGCCGAAATCAATGAACAATGATTAAAACCGCAGTAAATAGAACAAAAATGATGGCAATGTGTTGTAAGTTGAATACTTGCGGGATTTGCTTTTAATATATATTAACACTTAATATTTGAAAGGTTTTTCCCAAACAGGAAAAACCTTTTTTGTTTAACTATACCTTTGTATCCACGAAATTTATTCCGATTCATTATCGGGAATAAAAATGAAAAGTAAGATGAGTGCACAAACAGAAATAAAAACAGATGTAGTAATACTTTTTGCTGGTGATTCCGGAGATGGTATTCAATTAACAGGTACTCAGTTTTCAACAACTGCAGCCCTTTACGGAAACGACATAAGTACATTTCCAAATTTCCCTGCTGAAATTCGTGCCCCACAAGGCACAATTGCTGGTGTATCCGGATTTCAATTACATTTTGGTAGTGTAGAAGTATACACTGCTGGTGATGCTTCGGATGTATTAGTGGTAATGAACGCAGCTGCTTTAAAAGCAAATTTAAAACAATTAAAACCAGGCGGAATCATTATTGCCAATAGTGATGGATTTGATGCTAAAAATTTAAAGCTTGCTAAATTCCCTGATGGTGTAAATCCATTAACAGATGGATCATTGGATAAGTACAAAGTTCATGTAATAGATGTTACAAAAATCACACGTTCTGCATTAGCTGATTCTGGACTAGGTACAAAAGAAATGGATCGTTCCAAAAACATGTTCGTTTTAGGATATATCTATTGGATGTACAATCGTTCATTAGACAATACCATTGAGTTTATAAAAGAGCAGTTCAAAAAACGTCCTGAATTAATTGATGCTAACGTTAAGGTACTAAAAGCAGGATTTAATTATGGTGATACTGTAGAAGCACCAATGAATCGCTTCGAGGTAAAACCAGCACCCGTATCAAAAGGAACTTACCGCAGCATTATGGGTAACCAGGCTGCCGCATTAGGATTAATTGCTGCTGCTGAAAAATCAGGATTGACATTATTTTATGGAACCTATCCTATAACTCCAGCTTCTGATATTTTACATGAATTATCAAAACACAAAAATTTTGGAGTAAAAACATTTCAAGCAGAAGATGAAATTGCTGCAATCACCTCAACCATTGGTGCTGCCTTTGGCGGAGCGTTGGGTGTAACGGGTTCATCAGGGCCAGGTATTGCATTAAAAGGAGAAGCAATAGGTTTGGCATTAATGCTTGAATTACCATTGGTGATTGTAAATATTCAACGTGGCGGTCCGAGTACAGGCTTGCCAACAAAAACAGAACAAGCCGATTTAATGCAAGCAATTTATGGTCGAAATGGTGAAGCACCAGTCCCAGTTATTGCTGCTGCAACTCCAAGCGATTGTTTCGATATGGCTTTTGAAGCATGTCGTTTAGCCATTGAATTTATGACACCTGTCTTCTTTTTAAGTGATGGCTATATTGCCAATGGTGCTGAACCTTGGAAATTCCCAGCAGCAAGTGATTTACCAGAGTTCAAAGTAGCATTTGCAAAAAATGAATTAAAAGAAGGAGAGAAATTTTTACCATACAAGCGCAATGAAAAACTTGCTCGTCCATGGGCAATTCCTGGAACAAAAGGATTAGAGCATCGTGTAGGTGGGATTGAAAAAGAAAATGAAACTGGAAACATTTCATATGATCCAGACAACCATGAGTTCATGGTAAAAACACGTCAAGAGAAAGTTGACAACATTGCGAATTACATTCCACTTCAAACAATTGACAATGGAAAAGAAAAAGGCAAGTTATTAATTCTTGGTTGGGGCTCCACGTATGGATCTATCAAAACTGCAGTAAAAGAAGCTATTGCAGAAGGGTACGATGTATCACACGCACACGTTCGTTACTTAAATCCATTCCCTAAAAATTTAGGAGAGGTTTTAAAAAGTTACGACAAAGTGCTTATTCCTGAAATCAACAATGGTCAATTAATTAAAATCATTCGCGATAAATATTTAATTGATGCGCAAGGATTAAATAAAATAAAAGGAATGCCTTTTACATCAATTGAAATAAAAGAAAAAATTGCAGAATTATTAAAATAACGAATAGCTATTCGATAGCACACTATACATGGAAACAGCTGAATTAAAATTAACCGCAAAAGATTTTGTAACCGATCAGGAAGTACGTTGGTGCCCTGGTTGTGGCGACTATTCAATTTTAAAACAAGTACAAACCGTAATGCCTGAATTAGGAATACCGAAAGAGGAAATTGTTTTTGTATCTGGAATTGGATGCTCTTCACGCTTTCCATACTACATGGAAACTTTTGGGATGCACAGTATTCATGGTCGCGCAACTGCTATAGCAAGCGGACTTAAAGCAACACGTCCAGAACTTAGTGTA
>JBIIOB010000254.1:0-4090 GCA_044337125.1 Bacteroidia bacterium | reverse complement strand
TTCGACTTATTAGAGGAGATTGAAAAAGAATTACGCATCGACCTTCGCCCTTTAAGCTGGCCAATAAGCATGGGTAAAACATTTAAAGGTGTTTACAATCTTTATGAAAAAAGTTTAACCGTATTTAATCCAGGCGAAAAAGCAACATTGGACAACTCCATTGAAATAAAAGATTTGAACGATGGAACACTCGATAAATTAATTGGTGAAGATTATGCTAAAACATTGCGCAACGATGTTGAATTATTAGAAGCGGGTTATCCTGTTTTTGATAAAGAAGAATATTTAGAAGCAATGGTTTCTCCTGTATTTTTTGGTAGTGCAGTAAACAATTTTGGTGTACGCGAATTATTAGATGGCTTTATTGAAATTGCTCCTGCACCACGTGGTAGAACAACAGATGTACGCGAAATAAAACCAGACGATAAAAATTTTAGTGGATTTGTATTTAAAATACATGCCAACCTTGACCCCAAACATCGTGATCGTATTGCCTTTTTAAGAATTGTTTCAGGAAAATTTGAACGTAACAAAAACTATTTTCATGTGCGTGAAAACAGAGGGATGAAATTTTCGAATCCAACGGCTTTCATGGCGCAAGATAAAAATGTAGTTGACGAAGCATTTCCTGGCGACATCATCGGTTTATACGATTCATCCAACTTTAAAATTGGTGATACTTTAACTGAAGGTGAAAAAATGAACTTCAAGGGCATTCCTCAGTTCTCTCCTGAACTTTTCAGATATGTGGTGAACAAAGACCCAATGAAAACCAAACAGCTTAACAAAGGCTTGGAACAATTAACAGATGAAGGCGTTGCTCAGTTGTTTACCAAAAAGACGGACAATCGTAAAGTATTAGGAACAGTTGGAGCTTTACAGTTTGAAGTAATTCAACACCGTTTAAAAAGTGAGTATTCTGCATCTTGCTCGTATGAAAGTATTTCATTGTACAAAGCATGTTGGATAAGCAGCAAGGATAAAAAGAAATTAGCTGATTTTATTTTTGATAAAGCACATCACATGGCGACTGACAAAGATGGCCGACCAGTATTTTTAGCAGAATCGGCTTGGGCTTTGCAAATGGCTGAAGAAAAAAATCCGGATATTAAATTCCATTTTATTTCAGAGTTTAAGGAAGATTAAAATTTAACATCTATAAAAACAAAAACTCCCGCCATAAACATCGCGGGAGTTTTTATTTAAACTAATCTTATAATTACTTAACGATCAATTTAGCAGTGCTTAAACCTGTTGCTGTTTGAACAGATACAGTGTAGAAACCTTTAGCTAATTCAGAAGTATTGATGTTAGCAAAATGACGACCTTGAGCTTGGTTACCTTTGCTGATAGTGTTTACTAATTTACCAGTAACATCATAAACATTGATTGTTACAGTTGTTTCAGCAGCTAACTCAAAGTTAACTTGAACATTGTCAGTTGCAGGATTTGGGAATAAATTTAAACCTAAGTCTAATTTGTTTTCATTGATTCCTACTGAAGGATTACCACGTACCATAACATCATCTAAAGAGATTAAGTTATCATCATGTGAATCGTGTAAAAAAGCAATAAATACTGTTTGACCAGCGTATGCATCCAATGGCAAAGAGAATGGACGTAATTGACCATTATGTAATGGGTTTGTACCTGTTGCTATGTCAATGTAAGTACCATCTAAACCGTGAATAAATGGAGTTGGAGTACCACCAGAGAATGTAAATGTAGAGAAAGTAGTGTCAGTACCTAAAGCAGTACATTCAGCAGCATTAAACAAAGTAGTAGTGAAACTAAAATCTTCATTGTTAGTTGTTGAAATTTTCACCTTGTAACCATCTAAATAACGTGGAGTTTGAAGCGGAGCCGATTTCCAAAACAACGTATCATGTGTTCTCAAAGTAATACTAGGAGTAATTAACCAGTTAAGATTAGCACCTGCAGCACCTTCACCGTTGTTATTCCAAGAGTTTGAACCTATCACCGTATTTGTATCAGGAGTTCCTGGAGCTCCATAAACAGTTTCATATTCATCTACTGTAGAAATTGGAGAGAGAGCAAACCAACCATCAGGACGACTTCCTCCAGAAGCATCAGGAATAGCATCTTGATCGTATGAATACCAATTAGCATCTACAGTGTTTGCTGGTGGTGGATTACCATCGTTAATTAGTAATGTATCGTAAAAACGAACTAATTCGAAATCTTCGAATAAGATGGTATCTTGTGCAAAAGATACACTGGCAACAAATAAGCCTACAATTAAAGTGTAAAGTTTTTTCATTTGTATTTTTTTTATTGGGTTTATAGTTTATAATACACAAATATAAACAAGAATTTGTTTTTTTCCAAACACCTTTTTGTTAAAATTATTAGCACTTGGTAAACCATAAATACTATTTTTGTAAGTCAAAAAGCAATTATCAATGCGGAAAATCGCACTTCTACTTATAACACAACTGCTTATTTTTCAGGGAATTAAATCTCAAAACAAAGATTTAGGTGTTGTTATTCAAGAATCGGTACTTAATAAAATGTTCAAAGCAATTGGAGAGATTAAAGGCACCTCCTCCTATTCGTTTATGTTCATTGAAGGAACGTATGATTGGACATTGGTGAATCCTCAAATAAAATTACACCCCAATCATGCAGATTTTATTACAGATGTAAAAGTAACCGTTGGATCACACAGTTATATGGCCAAAGTAACAGGCAATGTAGAAGTTTGCTATGAGCCAAGCACCAACTTGATTTATGTAGAAATTACCGAAGCACTTTTCCCTCTAAACATTATGTTCTTCGGGAAAATCACTAAATTATGGGATGTTAACCTTAAACGTTATTTCGAAACACCTTTCACCTTTGAAGGTCCGCTTACCATGGGCACCGAAATGGTATTCGATATGCCTAACAATTCACAAAAGAAAATATACATGTATCCTAAGAATTGTGGCGTGAAAGTTGTGGAAAAGCAAATCATTGTTTCGGCCGAAATGGACTTCATTTCAAGAGATGCAAAACCAACAGACAAATTACAATTACAAAAAAAATAGTTAACCAATTCAAATGAAATTAAGTATGCTAAAGTTGACGATTAAAACATTTTTGCTGATTGCTTTACCATCACTCCTATTTGCTGGTGAGCCTCAAGGTTATAATATTAAAATTGTTGCAAAAGGTTTAAAACCAGGATCAACTTGTTTATTGGCCAATTATTATGGCGAAAAACAATACATCAAAGATTCTGCAAAAGTAAACGACAAAGGCGAGGTTATTTTTAAAGGTGATACCAAATGGGATCAAGGAATTTACTTATTCGTACCACCTAGCAAACGTTATTTCGATTTTGTAATGGATGCAGAACAAAACTTTACACTAGAAGCAGATACTACCGACTATATCAAAACCATGAAAATAAAAGGTTCAGAAGAAAATAAAATTTTCTATGAATACCAAAGTTTTATGGCAAGTAAACAAAAACAAATTGAACCTCTTCGCGAAGAACTAAAAAAAGTAAAAGCAAAAGATTCAACAAAAACCATCCAAGATAAAATTACGGCAATTGATGAAGAAGTAAAAAACTATCGCATCGACTTGTACAAAACACACCCAAAAAGTTTTGTAGCTAAATTGATGAAAGCCATGCAAGATCCTGAAATTCCAGAAGCTCCAATTTTAGAAAACGGAAAAAAGGACAGCACCTTTGCTTATCGTTATTACAAAGCACACTTTTGGGACAACATTGATTTTTCGGACGACCGAATGTTACGTACACCCATTTTCCATCCTAAAGTAAAACAGTACATGGAAAAATTAACGGCTCAAGGTCCCGACTATGTGGATTCAATTAATGCATCGGCCGATTATTTAATTTCGAAAGCTAAAGCAAATCAAGAAGTATTTAAATACATCGTTTATTGGTTAACCTATAACTACGAAAGTTCGAACATCATGGGAATGGATGCTGTTTTTGTTCATTTAGTAGAACAATACTACGTTACCAAGCAAGCATTTTGGGTAGACTCTACTCAGTTATACAAAATAACAAATAGAGCTTATACATTAAAACCACTTTTAATTGGCAAAAAAGCAC
>JBIIOB010000253.1:0-4095 GCA_044337125.1 Bacteroidia bacterium | reverse complement strand
TTGCAGTATCACATTTATAGTTTCCTACCTTTATGATAGCACCAGCAGCATCACTTGTATCCACTTTGGGAGCTTCTTCTTCTTGGGCAATAATTTGCGAAGAAATCATTGAAAAGAATAAGGTGCAAATAATAAAAATGTGTTTTTTCATAGAGTACATTTGCTAAAAATAGATTTAGGTATCCTCTAATTTACAACTTATTTTTTTGAATTGGCATAATATGACATTGCAAATCGTACATCCGAATAGGTATATTCTTCGCCTAAGGCATTTTTGATGGGTCCAAATAAGGTGGTGTCCAAGCTATTTGCTACTGTTATGATGTCTTTTAATTTTTTTTCATCCACAAATTGAGTCACATCCAATAAGCCTAGTGATACATAATAGGCTAGGTGACTTTCAATTGTGCCAACAACCATGCTTCGCTCTGCAGCAATTTCTTCAATGGATTTACCACTCTTGAATAAGTCAAAACTAATACGCTTCGTATCTGGTTTTTCCTTTTTAGAGCTTTCTCCTTTTTCCTTTTTTGTTTTTTTCTTTTTTGTCTCAGAAAGAATAGCACTAACTTCCGTTACACGTTCTTCGTTTTCTTTGCTTGTATGAATGGTTTCTTTTGAAAATTCTGCATTGTTATTTGCTGAAAGCACCATTGCTTGAGCCTTTTGAATTAATTGAAGCTGCTTGAAGAAAATAGCATCCAATTCAGTCAATTCTTGCAAATAGGTTTTAATACGTTTTTCGTCTTTTAATTTTTCAAGCTGTGTCAATACTTTTTTTGAAAAACCTTTAAGGATTGGACTAAAATGCAATTGCGCAGCAGTTACACGATCGAGCAGTTGTTGCTTGTAGTCGGGTGCATTCGTTTGAAAAATAACTGCTAATTGATTGATGAATTTATCCGCCACCACTTTGCTTGCTTCTAGCTCCTTGTATAACTCATTGGCCCATTCAAAATGTTTTTGTTTTGCGGATTTTTGTTCGTCTTTTTGATAACTTTCTAAATGCAATTTTAATTTGCCTGCAGTATCTGCAAAGTTGAAGCACTGAATAATGTAATTTTTAAAAAATGCATGTGATTCTTTTTCAAAAATGGAATCCAATTCATCGGTTGTGTCCTTTGAATTACTAAACAACTTAATTGTTTCATCAATGCTAATGCTATTATAATTGATAGGTGAGGCAAGTATCAAGCCGTTTAGGGATGTTAGACGAGATAAAGCAACATACACTTGGCCAGGTGCAAATGCACTTCCAATATCAATAATTGCTTTGTCGAATGTTAAACCTTGACTTTTATGAATAGTTATTGCCCACGCTAATTTTATTGGGTATTGAGTGTATGTTCCTACAATCTTTTCCTCAATCTCATTTGTCATTTCATTGAGTGAATACTTAATGTTTTGCCATTCATATTTTTCTACACTCACTGGTTTTGAATTGTCATCGAACTGCACTTCAATTTTATTTGAATTGATATCCGAAATTCTACCGATTTTTCCATTAAAAAAGCGTTGAGCACCAGTAGGATCATTTTTAATGAACATAATTTGTGCTCCTTTTTTTAATTCTAAGTTTTGATCAATCGGATACGCAAATTCATTGAAATCACCTGTTGACTCAGCTTTAAAAAAATAGGAGGAGGATGTTAGTTTTTGCAATTCTTGTTTATTTAAGCTATCTGCTTTATTATTATGTGTAGTAAGTTGAATGTAATTCTCGTTACTGGCAGGAACAAAGTTTGGTTTGTAGAAGGTGTTCAGTAATTCAATATCCTTCGCTGTTACTTGGTTGGTGCGTAAGTTATTTAAGACAGAAATGAAGGTATTATCGGCCTGTCTATAAATTTTATCCAATTCGATGTACAAGGGCTTGTTGTTTTGCAATACTTGTGCATCAAAAAAGAAAGGCGATTTGTAATAGGATTTTAAATAATTCCATTCATCATCTTTTACTACTGGTGGCAATTGAAGCATATCGCCTATAAACAATACTTGAACTCCACCAAATGGGAGTGCATTTTTTCTGCGTACACTTCTTAAAACAGTATCCATCGCATCAAGCAAATCGGCACGTAACATACTTACTTCATCAATGATTAGTAATTCTAATTCCTGAATTAATCTTCGTTTGGTGCTATTGAGTTGTAATTGTTTGAATAGGGTAGTGGGGGTATTTATTTTTGAATTTTCAGTAAAATTTGCATTCGCATTACGGTCGGGAATAAATGCACCAAATGGCAATTGAAATAAAGAATGTAAGGTTACACCACCCGCATTGATGGCAGCAATACCTGTTGGTGCAGCAATAACTGTGTTTTTATAAGTATGTTTAATAATGTACTTTAAAAAAGTGGTTTTTCCGGTTCCCGCTTTCCCTGTTAAGAATACATTTTTATTGGTATTATTAATGAATTTAGAGGCGATGGATGCTTCTCTATTTTCACTTGTTGTGCCTTGCATGAATTGTTCAATTATTTACAAGGCTAAATTATAGATTTAAAATTCGATAGTCGGTAATAAACGGATAAGTTTTAAACAGATTGCATTTTTGATTTATTATTACCTGCTGGCATTTTTTGCAACCAGGCAATTGCTAAATTTTCGTCTGTGAATAATTTGGTTGGAACCAATGGTTTGGTGACTATGATAAAAAAGTTGGCAACCAATCGCACCGCTGTAGATTGAACCAAAAAAGCATCTGCAATCCGATTGGTTTGGATATAATTAGAATCTGCGTAAACTTTACGTGCTTCAGTAGTAGACATTAAATTGGCTCCAAAATCAATAATGGCATAATGTCTTTTATGCCCCATAAACTCTTCCACATAACGAAGCATTTCTTTTATTTCTGGAATGTCGACTGTAATGCCTTGTTTGACACGATAGGTAAGAATATTGCTATCTGAATCATAAGATAAGGTAGCAAGAGGGTATTCTTTTATTTTAGAAGGAGTAGTCATTATTTATTATCCATATCAAATATAAAAAATCATTTATATTTTTTAGGTATTGTTGAAAAAGAATGTGGATGGTTCTTATTTACCGATACAGAACCTCGAGAAAATATTTGTCAAAAGATCATCACTTGAAATTTCACCAGTGATAGTACCTAAATGATGTAATGCCTGGCGGATGTCCATTGCAAGGAAGTCGCCCGAAACATTGCTGTTTAAGCCTTCCAATACTTTTATTAAAGCACTGTTGGTATGACGCAATGCCTCCACATGTCGTGCATTGGTAACAATTGTTTCAGTAACGTTTACGGTTGAATTATCAAATAAGGTTACTAAGTGTTTTTTAAGTTCATCAATACCAGTTTGTTCTTTTGCCGAAATAAAAATCATGTTTTTAAATTCAGCAAATTCACGGTAGGTATATTCCATATCTTCTTTGTCAATTTTATTGGCTACCAATACCAACTGTGAATTGTGAAGATGCGGTTCTATTTCTGAAACAATTTGTTTTAATTCGTTAGGTGTTATCTCATGAACATCAAATAAATAAATGGCAATGCTCGACAATTTAATTTGTTCGTATGCTCTTTCTACACCAATACTTTCTATAATATCAGTCGTTTCGCGAATACCTGCAGTATCAATAAATCGAAACAATACACCATCAATGCTAATTTCATCTTCAATTACATCGCGCGTTGTTCCAGGTATTTCACTTACAATTGCCTTTTCTTCATTTAGCAATGCATTGAGCAAAGTGGATTTTCCGGCATTTGGTTTTCCAACAATGGCAACCGGAATTCCATTTTTAATCACATTTCCAACTTCAAATGAATCAATCAATCGCTGAACTATGCGTTGAATGCTGGTAACTAAATTTTTCAAATCGCTACGGTCGGCAAATTCAACATCTTCTTCCGAAAAATCGAGTTCTAGCTCAATTAGAGATGCAAAGTCGATCAGGTTCTGACGAAGCAATTTTATTTTATTTGAAAAACCACCACGCATTTGTTGCATGGCAACTTGGTGTGAGGTAGCTGAATTGGAAGATATTAAATCGGCAACAGCTTCGGCTTGTGATAAATCGAGTTTGCCATTCAAGAATGCACGTAAAGTAAATTCGCCTTGAGTTGCCAAA
>JBIIOB010000018.1:0-11546 GCA_044337125.1 Bacteroidia bacterium | reverse complement strand
CGCCAAGTTCAGCCTTTAAATAATTCCTTTCTTCTAAAAAAGTACGGGTGGCATTTGTAAAATAAATGTCTTCTGCTTGTACTGAAAAGTATTTGCGACTATGACTACATAAATGAACATTTAGTTGGTCGAAATTGGTATAAGATGCATAGATGAGCCATTCTTCCCCATTTGCAAAATTCATCATACAAGAACTCGAATTGTCAAATAATAATTGGACAGTTTGTTCACTATTGCCCTTGTATAGCTCGTTTACTGAAAAAAAAGCAATGCTTTTTTCTGTATTACTTTTTGTTATAGAATCTACCTTTCCATAAAAAACGATGTCATAATTGTTTAATTGTTCTTTGGAGATAGGAGCTAATGGTTCACAAACACATGCCAATAGTGTATTGACAGTGAAAGTGAAAATCAGCAACAAGATTCTATTCATGATTTAAAAAGTGTACTGTTTTATGAATTGTAAGCTGTTTTCAATTTCAGTGTACATTACCTTATCAACATCAATGAATGGAACTTTTGCTCTGAAATCGGTTATTACCTTTTCAAGTTTGTTAGATGATTTTGCTGGTCGTCTGAATTCGATTGCTTGTGATGCATTGAATAATTCAATTGCCAGAATACGTTGAACATTTTCAACTACCTTAAAGCATTTGGTTGCAGCATTCGCTCCCATCGAAACATGGTCCTCTTGTCCATTAGAACTTACAATTGAATCGGCAGAAGCTGGCGTGCAATATTGTTTGTTTTGACTTACTATACTTGCAGCAGTATATTGTGGAATCATAAATCCTGAATTTAATCCAGGTGTTGCCACTAAGAAAGGAGGCAATCCTCTGGTTCCTGAAATTAATTGATAAGTTCTTCTTTCTGATATATTGCCTAGCTCAGCAAGGGCAATGGTTAAAAAATCCAATGCCAATGCTAATGGTTGACCATGGAAATTTCCTCCCGAAATAATTTCATCCTCATCAGGAAATACAGTAGGGTTATCGGTAACAGAATTGATTTCGGTTAAAAATACACTTTCTACATATTCAAATGTATCCTTTGATGCACCATGCACCTGAGGCATACATCTAAATGAATATGGATCTTGAACATGTTCTTTTTTACGTTGGATAAGTTCACTACCAGTTAGTAATTCACGAATGTTTTCAGCGGTTTTCATCTGACCTTTATGTGGTCGTATGGTATGAATATGTGGTTTAAATGGATCCATTCTACCATCAAATGCTTCGAGTGAAATGGTTCCTATTAAATCAGCAGCATAACTAATTTTCTTTGTTTGTAATAAACACCAAACACCATAAGCAATCATGAATTGAGTTCCATTCAATAATGCTAATCCTTCCTTTGATTTAAGTTGGATAGGTTTTAAGTTTAATTGTTCTAGAACGATTGAACTTGCTTGTTTTTTGCCGTTATAATATACTTCTCCTAATCCTAATAGTGGCAAGCAAAGATGTGCAAGTGGTGCTAAATCGCCCGATGCACCTAATGAACCTTGTTGATAAACTACAGGTAAAATGTTGTGATTGAAAAAATCAACCAAACGTTCAACGGTTTGTAATTGTACAGCTGATTTTCCATAAGATAAAGCTTGAACTTTTAATAGTAACATCAATTTTACAATTTCTTGAGGAGCTTCATCACCTGTTCCACAAGCATGCGACATCACTAAGTTTTTTTGTAATTGTTCCAAATCATTGTTTGAAATAGTAACATTACACAAAGATCCAAATCCTGTATTTATTCCATAAATAGGCTCTTTTTGAGAGGCCATTTTTTTATCTAAGTACTCACGACATCGAACGATGTTTTGCTTTGCTTCCTCAGAAAGCTGAATTTTTTTGTTTGTAGAAAGAATGTCCTTAATCGTATTTAAATCAATTTTGGAGGTGCTAATAGTATGCATTTTAAATATGGTTAATAAGCTGTTTGTAAAACTTTGTTTTTTACAGGTGCAGCGTACATTTTAATAAATAGGTTGAATAATGGTTCTTTTTCACCATCAAGTTTTGAAATGGTATCATTGATATACTTGATGAAATTATCTTTTTCCTCTGTTGTATATTCATTTGTGAAATTTGAATTTCCTTCAAGTATGTCCATTGCAATATAGTTTACAGGCCATAACTTAAAGTCAGTATAAATTTGTTTATCTATAAATGCAGTTAGCTGTTTTATTTTTTCGTTCTCATTTTCAAGTTTATTAATTCCATCTAACTCACTTGAAATAGGTTTTCCAACTGCCATGTGTATTCTTCCTTTCGGTTGAACTATACCAGTGATGATACTGTTCAAATCTTCACCTGGTGCTTTTTTGTATTTTGTATGTAAAGAGGATAAATAAAGTTCTTGAACTTTTAAAGCATCGCATGGTTCATACTCATATGAAATGGTTAATGGAACAATTTTTAAAGCTTTAAAACTTTCATTAAAATTCCCATTTCCACTAATATTTAGCATTTTTAAAAGACCCGTTTGTGTTTGATCATTTCCATCTTTTGTTCTGCCATTGCGTTGTGCAATCCATACAGAAACTTTTTTTTCAGTTATAGTATGGCGAATGTATGCTGAAAGTTTTTTAGAAATATCATAAAGTTCACGAGCAGTTCCTTCGCGCTGAACAGTAAACATTCTGTTTAACCGACCAAAGTGAGTAATGAAGCCTTCTTCCATTAAATTATTTCCAAATGTAATTTCGGAAGTGTCATGACCATGTTGGAAGAGTAAAATTTGTAAGATTGCCGAATCGAGCAAAATATCACGGTGATTGGCAATAAAAAGGTAGCTTTCATTGGGATTCAAATTTTCAAATCCACTGTAGCTAAGTCCGGTTGAACTGCGTTTTACAATAGTACGAATGGCGCTATCCATAAAATGCTCCTGGAAATCATGAACTGTATTTACCAAATCAACTTTTTTTAACGCTTCCTCCTTGGTCATTTCTGGCCAAAAGTAATTGGTAAGTTTTAAAAACAATGGATCTTTACTCATTTCCACTAACACTTTTTGTGCTTCGTGATCGTAGTAAGGTCGTATATCATCAAAATTGTAATTTTCTGCCATTTCTGAACCTATTTTAACAGAACTAAAAGTACTATTTTTTGTTAGAACTAATTGCTCTTTAGTAGAAAATAAAATTGAAAAATCAGGTAGTATTATTTTGTACATTTGTGTTATATGTTTGTTCGAATATTAAAATACATTTCTAAAGGCTTTTTTTATTCATTCTTTACCTTTTGCGATTTTTTACTTGTGTTTTTAGTATGGTTTATTGTTACTGTAACAATTGATATCCCTGAAATTGCAGATAAAAGTAGTTTAAGAAAAGAGCGCGTTCTGCGTAGCCCAAATTTTTATACACTAGAAAATAATTGGATTAAAAAAAGTGAAACCGGTCTTTGGGAAATTTATGTTGAAGGAGATGGTTTTGAACGTGGTGTAATTGAAGGCAAATTAAATAAGGAATTAGCCGAAAAGCAAGAAATTGCTTTTATAGAGCAAATACAGGTAATGATACCTTCCAAAGCCATGATTAATTACCTCAAATTTTTCATTGCTTTTTTTAATCGTAATTTAGATACCTATGTAATTGATGAGTACAAGGAAGAAATTTATGGAGAATCATTGTTTGCTTCCGATAAATTCGATTTTGTAGCTCCAAAGTATTATCGAATGTTGAATTACCATGCAGCGCACGATATTGGGCATGCGTTGCAGGATAAAAACATGACAGTTGGTTGCACCGCTTTTGGCGCATGGGGAAGTAGGACAGATGATAGTACATTATTAATTGCTCGTAATTTCGATTTTTATGTAGGAGATAAATTTGCAGAAGATAAACTCATCAATTTTGTAAAACCAAAAACAGGGTATAAACTGATAATGATAAGCTGGGCTGGAATGATAGGCACTGTTTCGGGAATGAATGAAAAAGGACTTACTGTTGCTTTAAATGCTTCTAAATCAGAAATACCAACAGGTGCAGCAACTCCAATATCCATTGTTGCTAGAGAAATATTGCAGTATGCTAAAAATATTGATGAAGCCTATGCGATTGCTCAAAAACGCAAAACATTTGTTTCTGAATCAATTTTGATAGGTTCTTTAGAAGACAATCAGACAGCAACGATCGAAAAAACACCTTCGAAAACAGAATTGTTTAGGGCTCCAAATCCAGATTATATTATTTGTGCAAATCATTACCAGGGCGAAACTTTTTTGAATGATAAAATTAATCAAGAGAATATTCAAAAATCGTCCTCTAATTACCGTTTCAAACATTTAACACAACTAATTACCAATCAACCAAAAATATCTGTATCAACTGCAGCAGCTATGATGCGTAATAAGAATGGTTTGGATGAAAAAAATATTGGATATGGAAATGAGAAGGGTTTAAACCAATTAATAGCACATCATTCTGTGATATTTAAACCTGCTAAACTGCAAGTATGGATTTCCACTAATCCTTTTCAGTTAGGACAATATGTTTGCTATGATCTGAATAAAGTATTTGCTGCAGCGCCAACGTTGAAAACAGATACAGAGCTGTATGAAAAACAGCTGACGATTCCTGCCGATTCGTTTTTATATTCAAAGGAGTTCGAAAAATTTAATGCTTACAAACAAATGCGAAATGTTTTTAAGTTTATTCAAAAGCATGAATTAAGCTATAAAATAGATGACAGGATCATAGCAAATTTCATAAATTGCAATCCCGAATATTTTGAAACGTACGTGTTGTTAGGTAAATATTTCTATAGCCAAGGAAACACAAACAAAGCGGTGGAGTATTTGATCATTGCAAATTCAAAAGAGATAACAACAGAACAGGATAAAGAGGAAATCCATAACTTATTCGTAAAATATAAATGATTATAGGGATAGGAACAGATATAGCAGAAGTACCTCGCATAGCAAAGAGCATCGAGAACATCAGTTTTAAAGAAAAAGTGTTTTCAAAAATTGAAATTGCTTATTGCGAAACAAAAGTGAATAAAGCGGAAAGTTTTGCTGCCCGATTTGCTGCGAAAGAAGCCTTTTTTAAATCACTAGGCACAGGCTGGCGTGGAGGTATGGCTTTTAATGAAGTGGAAGTGGTGAATGATGAGTTGGGAAAACCGTCAATAAATATATTGGGACAAACAGCGGAACTAATAAAAGAAAAAAATATTCGAATCATTCATGTTTCCTTATCACATATTAAAGATGTGGCAATGGCAACTGTTGTTTTAGAAGATTAAAAAATAAAGATTAATGATACCAGCGATTGAAATAAAAACACTTGCCGAACAAAAAACATATCAAGAAGGTCGCTTGCCTGAATTGTTACAATACGTTTCGGAGCGTTCTAAGTTTTATGCCGATTTGTTTCAGAAGCATCAAATTGATATTTCTAAAATTAAAACACTAGAAGATCTTCAAAAAATACCTGTTACTACCAAAGATGATATTCAAAATAGGAATGATGATTTTATTTGTGTAGCACCCAGCAAAATAATTGATTACATCACTACATCAGGAACCTTGGGTGATCCAGTTTTATTCCCAATGACGGATAAAGATTTGGACCGTTTGGCTTATAATGAGTGCATTTCATTTGAATGTGCAGACTCTACAAGCGATGATGTTTTTCAATTAATGACCACTTTAGATAAACGATTCATGGCAGGATTGGCTTATTTTTTAGGGATTCGCAAATTAGGTGCAGGTGTGGTTCGTGTTGGAGGAGGAATTCCTGAATTACAATGGGATACCATCAAACGGATCAATCCAACAGCCTTTGTTACAGTTCCATCCTTTTTATTAAAATTAATTGAATATGCCGAAGCAAACGGTATCGATTATAAAAATACATCCATCACCAAAGCAATTTGTATTGGTGAGTCATTACGAAATCAAGATTTTACGTTAAGCACACTGGGGCAGCGAATACAAGACAAATGGAACATTAAATTGTATTCAACTTATGCAAGTACTGAGATGAGTGCTGCATTTACAGAATGTTCTGAAGGAAAAGGAGGACACCATCATCCTGAATTGGTAATTGTAGAATTTTTGGATGATAATGATCAACCGGTAAAAGAAGGGGAGGCAGGTGAAGTAACAATTACCACTTTGGGAGTAGAAGGAATGCCATTGATCCGCTTTAAAACAGGCGATTTATGTTATCACTATTCAGAGCCTTGTGCTTGTGGTAGAAGTACCATACGTGTTGGACCAATTGTGGGGCGAAGAAAACAAATGATAAAATACAAAGGAACTACCTTATATCCACCAGCCTTGTACGATATTTTGAACAATATTGAAGGAGTGAAAAACTATGTGGTAGAAGTATATACCAATGAAATAGGAACCGATGAAATCCTAATTCGTGTTGGATGTGAAGTGGTTCCAGAAAATTTTGAAAAGGATATTAAAGATCATTTTAGAGCTAAATTGCGAGTAGCACCACAAGTAAAGTTTGAAGAGGTTGATGTGATAAATAAATTGCAGTTTCCTGAGCTCAGTCGCAAGCCTGTTGTGTTTTTTGATAAAAGGTAAGGTTTCTTAAAAATCGGCAATCAAATCATTTTGAATAGGATAATATTATTCTATATTTGTAGAAGAACAAACTAAAAACTAAATAAATATGAAAACAAAATTAGCATTAATAGCAGGTTTTATTGCTGTAACAGCTCTATCTGTAAAAGCTCAAAAAATCACTGAAGGTGATAGTAAACTTTCTTTCCTTGCAGGTGAAACAAAAATCAATATTGTTTATGATTATGACGGAATGATGGTTGGTAAAAAAGAAGAAGCTGAGTATTTGAATGAAAAGAAAGCAAAAGGGAATGAAAAACAACCAGGAAAAGGTGATCGTTGGGTAGAAAAATGGCATAATAACAAATCTAGCATGTATGAACCAATGTTTGAAGAGTTGATTAACAAACAGTTGCTTAAAGGAAAAACAAATGCTACTGCGGTAAAAGGCGCTACAGATGCAAAATATACGATTGTTGTAAAGACAGTTGTTATGGAGCCTGGCTTTAATTCAGTTGTTATGAAACAAAATCCGTTTTGTAAATATGAAATAACCTATATTGAAACTGCTACTAAAAAAGTAATGGCTAAAGGTTTAATAACTGCTCAGGGTGTATTGATGGGTGGAAGTGATTGGGATTTTGATCCTTCTAATTCTATAAAAGAGTGTTATGCTAAGGCTGGAAAAGTTTGCGGAGCTACAATGGCAAAAGCAATGAAGCCTAAAAAATAAGATTAAAATAAATTCTTTTACATCCCAAACCTAACAAAGGTTTGGGATTTTTTTTACCTTGTAAGTCTAAAAAATACATCTATGAAGAATAAATTTTTGATGCTGGCGATTGGTTTTCAATTCGTTCTATTCAACTGCTTTTCACAAACAGTAGGTCCTTATACCATTAAACCCTCTTCCGAATTTTTAAGCGAAGAAAATTTGCCTTTGGCTCAAACAAATCCACTTAGTAATGGTGATGTATTATTGACTTATGCCAAAGGAGAAAAGCTAGATGAAGTGGCATTTCAGCTGTTTTCTTCTGATTTAACAATGAAGAGTAATAGTGTTCCAAATGTGAAAGGGTTATTCGCGAATTCAAAATCATATTTTGAGCGCGTATTGGTATTGAATAAAAAATCCTACGTTTTTGTTAGAGAAGTATTTAAAGATACAAAAACAGAAGGTGTTTCGGCTGTTGAGTTTTCTGCCAATTCATTAGAAATAATAGGTCAGCCAATCAAATTGTTTCAATCAACTAGAGGAATCATTTATGGAGGAATGGGGTATTCGGCATTTACTTCAAATGATAAAACAAAAGTTTTTTATAAATACAATCTATTTAATAAAGAACGTAAGGATATATTAAACAAACAAGAATTTGGGTTTTATATGTTCGATGAAAACATGAAAGAAATTTGGGGTGGTGAATTTACAATGCCTTATTCGGAGGCTAAAATGACTGAAATTGATTATCAAGTTTCAAACGATGGAAAACTTTATTATTTGATTCGAGTAACGGATGTAGAAGGGAAAAATGGAACAAGTCATTTCGAAATTTTGGTTTACGATAAAGGAAAGCAAAACCCTAAGATTATTGAACTAAAAATAGATGAGTATACGCCTCGTTCAACCTACATCTATGAAGATAAAAGCAACAATATTGTTGTAGCTGGCTTTTATTCGAAAGTTGGAAATCCATCAATTGATGGCGCTTTTATGGTTAAATTAGACGTAGCAAATGGTAATTTTTCAAAAATCGGTGGTGGTTATTATGAAATCCCTTCGGATGTAATTAAATCATTCATATCTGATAGACATAAAGAAAAATTAGAGAAAAAAGAGAAAAAGAATAAGGATAATGACAAGAAAGAGTTAGGAATAAATGACCTTCAGATTAAAAGAGTACATTTTATGGAGAATGGCTCTACAGTAATCGTATCTGAGATTTATTATGTTGTAACCCATGTTACAGTTGATTCAAAAGGAAATACAAGAACAACCTACGATACCTATGCAAATGATATTTTTGTTTTTAGTATAGATGCCGTTGGAAATTTGAGTTGGATTAAAAAGATTCCTAAACGACAACATGAAGGTGGCGCTTCTGGACAAGGTATTTCATTGTCTTCCTCTGTAAAAAACAATCATGTTCATCTTTTTTATTTGGACCATATTGAAAATTTTACACTTCCAGAAAATGAAGAACCGCGTGTTCATCAAAGTAGAAGGGGTGGTTTTGTTGCAGCTGTTGATATTGATGAAAAAGGAGAGATTAAAAAATATAATTTAGGAGCAGCAGAACAATTTGAGACCAATCTTTATATGCGCAAATTTGTTGATGGCAAAAAAAATAATTTAGTTGCTGTTGAGCGAAAAAAGAAGAAAAATATCTTGTTTTCCATTGATATTAAATAAGTTTCCAGGTGTATATTGTAAAAAAGCAGAGGACTTTAATGCCTCTGCTTTTTTATTGTCATGGTTTTTGGAATACTTTTATAAAGGATTTCAGTTATTCAAATATAATTGTATCCTATTATCCATTGCAAATAACTGTTTACCCTAGTTGCACAATGGTATCAATTTTCTTGCTTTTTAATTAGTGCCCCTGCTTCGCATTGGTGTTGTTTATTATTTTTATTCAACTTTCTTTTTTCGCTTAATAAGTGAATTGTAGATCTTTTTATAATTAAATCGCTTTCCTATAAAAAATTTCATGTCTATTCGATCAAACTCAACATCTGCATTTGATTGATTTATTATAAAATAATCATTATAGCTTTTTGCAAGGCCAGTATACCAATCTCCATGGTCGTAGCCGGCTCCAAATCTATTTATAATTTGAAATGCGGGTTCATTCCGGTTTTTTTGGATTGTTTGTGTATTGTTTCCTAAGAATACTTTTGCCGCTCCTAAGCCGATTAATATAGTGTTAGATAAATAAAAATTCTTTTTTACAAAAGTATAGCCATATCCTGCATTCAAGGTAGTGTAATTTATGGAAGCACGTGATGGATCAATGCTAAAGGAAATTTGATTTTTAATCTGTGATGGCACAAATGTAGAGTCATTTCTTAAATCGAAATAATAGTAACTAACTCCGGTAATAAATGAACCTGCATTTTTTTTTGTGTAATTGCATAATTGAAAGGTGTAGTAAAAGAAAATTTTTTGTTGTTCATTACATAAAATGCATTTAGTCCGATTGTAAGATTAAGTAAGTTCGGACTTTGATAAAAATTAGCGAGGTTGTTTGACCACGTGTAGTTGTTGGTATTCTTTAAGTAAAATCCCCTGTACAGCAGAATGTTTAGGTCAAAAAATACAGGACTTAAGTTTAAATTGAATTTAGTGTCGTATTGGTAGGTTGAACCATACTTTTTGCTATTTGCATGTATGGTGCTAAATGATGGAGTGAATGAAAATCCCATTAACTTAGTATCGAGTTCAATACCTGTAGAAAAATAGGGAGAAGGAGCAAAAATTAATTCCTTTGAGTTGTTAAAGTCATTTAGTTTAATGTCAATATATTTTGAGGCTCCAATTAGATTAATTGAGAAATAATAGTCATAGCTTTGTATGTAGTTTGTATCCTTTCCAGAATGAAAGTTATAACTCCTTGCATTTATCTTACAAATAGTGAGTGAAATAATTGTAAATATTAATAATACTTTTTTTTGCACCTATTTAATTATAAGATTTGAAACTTATAGCCCAGTGTGAAGTGAATTAAATTGTAAGAGCGATCAAAGCTTTCATGATAAGTAATACTTAAAGGTCCAATTTTAGGAATTATATACGATGCAGTTATTGCAAAGCCAGAGGTTTTAAGAGTGCTATTACTTTGTAAGTTTCCTAGGGATTTTATAAATTGGTCTTCAGATCCAGTATTATACACAGTTGCTCCCACACTAGGCTTTATGTATAGTTCTTTATACAGATCTATTTGATATCCTAGGTTTAAACTTACGAAATTTCGGGCAATTATTTCACCATTTCTATATCCCGCCTGTTGTGCAGTTCTAGATCTTTGTTTACCTATTGAACCCAAATAAAATTCATCAAATTCATTGTCCTTATTGCTAAATAGAATATTAAAGTCATAATTTATTACAAATGTATTTTTCTTGTTTAAAGCCAAATAACTTGATCCGGATCCATATAATTTCATATATGGATCATATTTATCAAATTGATTGATGTCGGTATTCGCGATTTTTGATTGAGACGAAACACTTAATTTGTAGGAATAATAAATGTATCTGAATCTTAATTGAAAAGATGTACCTTTTCGAGGTAATATTGCCCTGTCGAGATTATTGAATTCTAATATGCTCAAGATATTCTGACTTGAAAAGTTAATTCTTTTATTACCAGAAAATAGTGTGTCGCTCGAAATTTTTGGATTTACACCAATTGATTCAAATTCGTATCCTGTATTAAATGCAAAATTTTTCGTGAACTTATATTGGTAAAAAACATAGCCCTTGTATGCATTCAGGAGATAAAGGTCGGTTTGAGATTTTTTTTCATAATCTTTTAATTCATTTGATTCAGCTTGAGTCATTGCTCCAATTAAGGATTTGAATTTTTTTCCCAAAGGAACTTGATAAACAAATTTCCCTCGATAATTTTTCGAAAGATCTAGCTCAAAGACCATTCTTGATTTTTTGAACAAAACGTCTCTTGTAATAAAATTTACTAAGAATCCTGCTCCATAATCACTATCTGCATGAAAACCAAATCGTAAATTAGATCTGCTTGCTTCATTGATCTTAAACTTAATGGAAATTTTCTTTTTCCCATCTGGTCTATACCCTTTAAATTCTAATTCATAATAGATGTATTCATATCGAAGACAAGCATATCCTTGTTGTACAGCTTTAAATAGTTTTTTTAAGTTTATTATAGATTTGGGTTTAAGATCAACTAATGTTAAGAAAAAATCTTTATCTCTACCTTTTAAATTTTGAAAAATAATGGTGTCAATTTCGAATTCTTCCTCCATTATTTTTTTATC
>JBIIOB010000252.1:0-4105 GCA_044337125.1 Bacteroidia bacterium | reverse complement strand
CTAGCTGACGCAAGGACATTTTTAAAGCAACTCTGACTGTATGAATCCATCCATCAGAAGGAATTGTAGCATTGTCCAGAACTTTGAATTCATTCAATTTTCGATCAACTTGTTCAATTAATAAATTTTGTTTGTTATTTTTCATAAGGCTATTACCTGATAATTATAAAGCAAATTTATGGTTATTACCTTAATTATGCAAATATTTTTTCAGATTATAACCTGAATTTATGACTTCTTCTTATAAATCCCATCAATCTTTTTTGCCATAAAGTTTTCGGGTTTGGGAATATTTTTGAATCCGTAGCGTGCATACAAGGAATGAGCATCTTGGGTCATTAAGGAAAAATTACGTAAGCCTTGCAGCTCCTTGTGCTTTAGAATACATTCCATTAAAAATTTAGAAAGTCCTTTTCCTCGTTCTTCTTCTAAAATAAAAACATCGGCTAGATAGGCAAAGGTGGTATAATCAGAAATAACGCGAGCAAAACCAATTTGTTTGCCTGCGGTATACACACCAAAACAAAGGGAATGCTCAACCGAACGTTTTACGGTTTCGAAAGGAATTTCTTCGGCCCAATAGGAACGAGATAAATACCCATGAATCACTTTTAAATCCAATTTCGATGGATCTGTGGATACCAGATACGTTCCGTATGTATATTCTTCTATTTGCATATTAGTTAGACTCTGCTACAATAGCCAATTTGGTTCCATCAGCACTAATCGCCATGCGGCTAATATTCTTTATCCCAAATGAACTCAGGTCAATTACTTTCTTTTTATCTTCCACATAAACTGAAGTAGAAACGATTTCAGAATTAAGTCCATAAATTACACGCTTACCAACAAATTCAAAATCTTCACTTTCAATGTACGATTCATTTTCTTTCACATGCCAGCCTGGCAAATTAAACACTCTAAATTGGTGTTTCCCTTCTGCAATTGTTTTGGTATAATAAATCATGCTATTTTTAAACTTGATACAGCGACCAATAGAATTATCGATATAGCGTGCTGTTTTATAATCATCGGATGCTAAACACAAAGAGTGTGGTTCAGTTAAAAGATAAACGGCAGCACGTTTACCAATAAACCAACAATGATAACCTACTGAATCAACATGCGCTAATTGTACCTTGGCAGCTCCACCTTTTGCTGAATATTTCCAGATACGTTGTGTACTATCGGGCTCCACCATCACTACAGAAATGTTTTTTCCATCGGGCATAAAAGTCGGGGAATATTCACTCGTTAAAGTATTGGTGAATTGAGAAATTTGTTTTGTTTTTAAATCGTATTTATAAATATCCGATTGCTTTTCATCGCGAATGGATGTGTATAAAATATAATCACCTTTAGGCGAAAAAGTTGGTTGGTTATCATACCCTACTCTATTGGTAATGTTGTTGGGATTTGAAAGAACAATGCTATCGCCTATTGTTTTTACATCCAACAACCAAATATCTGTATTGGGTAATTGAGCTATCGTAATTTTAACTAGAAAAAGAAAGGCAAAACTGATACTTATTGCTTTCTTTACCGCAAAGGACGCAAAGGGTTTACGCAGAGGTTCGCAAAGATTTCTTTTTCTATACAAGTTTCTGTTCATTCAAATACTATTTTTTCACTCCAGCATCTTCTCCTTTGGAGATGGGATGAAGTGGAGCAGATATATTAATCGGTTTACCACAACTACCATTCGGGAATTGGATGTTTAGCATCATTGCTAATGTTGCAGCAATATCGGTGATGTAAATTTGTTCTGTTGTACTGCCACGTTTTACATGCCAGCCATAAAACAACAATGGCACATGTGTATCATAACTGTAAGGCGAACCATGTGTTGTTCCATAGTGTGGAAAATCGACATAACCTGGTTCATAATTTACAAGAACATCGCCCGAACGCTTTACATTAAATCCTTTTTGCATCAAATAACGCGCTCCTTCTGTAAATTGAGCATTGTTTAACGTTGTTGCAGTTAACACTTCCGATACATGTTCTTGTTTCATTATAAAATTTGCCACATCTTCTTGTACTTGTTGTGGCATCAACTTTTTATTTTCCAATACTTGTTGATTCAAAAATACTTGCTGGTTAGAATAGGATACAATAAGTGAATCGCCATAGGTTTTTGCCATGTACTTTTTTAAATCGCTAAATAATTTATCTTCATTCAAATAACCTGCTGGCACTTTCAAATCCATTAAATAAGCAGGCACTTCAGGTGCAGCATGATCGGCAGTTAAAAACACCAATGCATTTCCTTTTCCTACTTGCGTTTCAATGAATGTAATCAATTCTGCTAATTCCAAATCCAATCGCAAATAATCATCCTCTTGTTCAATGGAGTTTGGTCCATATAAATGTCCAATATAATCGGGTGACGAAAAAGATACTGCTAAAAAATCGGTTGCCGTTCCCTTGCCCATGTTTTCATTTTTGATAATCTCTATTGCAAAATCTTTGGTAAGTGTATTTCCAAAAGGGGTACTACGAATCATTCCCAAACCACCATTTTTTTCGTACAAAGCTGGAAGATTGTGGGGGAACACAGGCTTTGTTTCGCCTTTTGCTACAAACTCATATTTGTTATCATCGGCAACACTTTCGGTATATTGCTCAATGGGCAATAAGGTGTTCCAAGCTTGAGACAAATATTTTTTAGGCAATTCTTTTTTATTGAATGCTTGCACATAAGCAGGCAATTCATTCATATAATAAGTACTTGAAATAAATCCACCAACACTTCCATCAAACCAATAAGCAGCATTGGCAGTATGACCAGCTGGTAAAATAGCACTTCTATCTTTTAATGCAATGCCAATTACTTTTGATTTCATGTTCGAAGAAATACGCAATTCATCGGTAATGGTAGTGGTTAACATGTTTACAGGAGAACGTTTTCCTTCTTTTGCTGTGGTTCCAACACCAGTTACTGCAGCATCTTCGGAACAATACATATTTTTTCCTGTTGTTTTATCATACCAATCGTTCGCAATGATGCCATGCACAGCAGGAGTTGTACCAGTATATATACTAGCATGTCCAGGACCAGTATACGTAGGAACATAATTGTAGTTTGTGTTTTTACAGAAATAACCTTGATTGACTAATTTTTTAAATCCATCGTTTCCAAATTTATCCCAAAAACGATAAATGTAATCGTAACGCATTTGGTCGATTACAATTCCTACAATTAATTTTGGTTTTGAATTTCCTTTTGCTGTATTGGGAGGAGTTGTCGAATTTGTTTGTGCCTTCACAAATAAGGAAGTCAATAAAAGAAATAATACAGTATACTTTTTCATATGTAGATATTTATGTTTTTTTTATTGTCATATGGTATACGCCATGTATCTTCATTCGGGTTTGTGCGATTTGGCACATGGCTTTTTCATAATTAAGATTGTTTTGTTAAAACAAAAATGAGTGCTAAACAAACGGATACGCTAATCAACACATTTGCAATGGCAATGGTGTAGTTCCCCGATTTCATCAATTCAATTGTTTCGTAACTAAAGGTAGAGAAGGTGCTAAATCCACCACAAAAACCAATAACAATAAGTGTTCGCAATGTTGGATTGGCTCCAATTTTTTCGCTAAAAAAACCAATTGCCAATGCAAGTATAATACAACTTAAAATATTTGATACCAATGTTGCAATTGGAAAAATGGTTTTAAAATTTGTTTTTACAAATTCAGAAATTCCATAGCGAACAACACTTCCTAATCCACCTCCCAAAAATACCAGTAGTATATTATTCATGTGTAAGTTTAGTATTAGCAAATTGATACAATTTAAAACAAACGATTCCAATAGCCATTCCAACAACTGCACCAACAGCTATGTCGGCTGGATAATGAACGCCATTGTATATACGACTGTAGGAAACAAAACTTGCCCAAGCAAAAACCGATATACCAAAGTATTTCATTCTGCCTTTAAATAATAAAAACAAAAACATGGCAATGGCAAATGTATTGGCTGCATGCGATGAGATAAATCCATACATACCACCACAATTTCCATTCAAATGCAATTGCGATTGAAGTGTTAAATTATGGCAAGGACGATAGCGTAAAAAAACATGCTTGAATG
>JBIIOB010000251.1:0-4106 GCA_044337125.1 Bacteroidia bacterium | reverse complement strand
ATTGGTGCTCCTAACGGAAATTTCTTTAATGGAACCATCGAATTTGCACCAAACCTTAAATGGGAAGGAATTATCCCATTAGCAAAGCTATTTGAGGACCGCCTTAATGAAAAAACACTTTTAACGAATGATGCCAACGCTGCAGCAATAGGTGAAATGATGTTTGGTGGAGCAAAAGATATGAAGGATTTTATCTTTATCACACTTGGAACAGGATTAGGAAGTGGCATAGTAGCAAATGGTGAAATGATTTATGGGCATGATAGTTTCGCTGGTGAAATCGGTCACGTAATTATGTTTCCTGATGGCAGGCAATGTGGTTGTGGTCGTAAAGGCTGCTTAGAAACCTATTGCTCCGCAACTGGCATAAAGCGTACTTATTCCGATTTGTTAATGAGTACTCATGAAAAAGTAAATTTAAAAGATAAAGTTACGGATGCTAAATACATTTATGAAAAAGCAATGGAAGGAGAAAAAAGTGCGATTGAAGCATTCAACTATACTGGCGATATTCTTGGTTTAGCATTAGCTAATAGTGTTGCTTATACAAGTCCAGAAGCCATCTTTTTATTTGGTGGATTAGCTCAAGCAGGTGATTTTATATTTAAACCTACAAAAGAAAGTATGGAACGAAATTTATTAAATATCTATAAAAACAAAATCAAACTTTTACCTTCTCAGTTGAAAGAAAACGATGCGGCTATTTTAGGCGCAGCATCCTTAATATGGAAAGAAATTAAATAATTAGAAATACATCCATGAAAAAAATCATTCTTGCATTTGTACTATTATATAGTCAGTTCATCATTGCACAACCTAAACAAACTGTCTTACCTACATTGCCAATCATACCAATACCAAAAGAACTAAAGCAAAGTGAAGGCAACTTCCCACTCTCATCTGAAACTAAATTGGTGTTGATGAATGATGCCTTTAAATCCGAAGTTGACTATTTAAACACTCAATTAAAAACAAGTCAAGGATTCGAATTGCAAATTGTAAACACCCTACCAAGTGATGGCAATTACATCATTGTACTTTCTCCTGATAAAAAAACAGATGCAAATGAAGCATATGAACTTTCTATTAATCCTAATCAGATAATGTTATCAGCCGAAAATAATCAAGGACTATTTTATGGAATACAAACATTGGTTCAGTTGCTACCAATTGAGAAATTAGCGGATGTAAAAATTCCATGTGTTCAAATTTCAGATGCTCCAAGCTATCAATGGAGAGGAATGCACTTGGATTGCAGTCGTCACTTTTTCACAAAAGAGGAAGTGAAAAAATACATTGATTATTTAGCAATCTATAAATTCAATGTTTTTCATTGGCATTTAACAGATGATCAAGGTTGGAGAATTGAAATAAAAAAATACCCTTTATTAACTTCGATTGGTTCTCAACGAAAAGAAACACTTATTGGGAAACCAACATTTGATAAAGAAGGAAAAACATCAACAACAGATAAATACGATGGCAAATCATACGGTGGATTTTATTCACAAGAAGAAATAAAAGAAGTTGTTGCTTATGCAAAAAGCAAACACATTACCGTTGTGCCTGAAATTGAAATGCCAGGACATTCACTTGCTGCATTGGCTGCATACCCTCAATACTCCTGCACAGGTGGACCATTTGAAACATTCACACGCTGGGGTGTTTCTGACGATGTGTATTGTGCTGGTAATGATGAAACATTTTCTTTTATAGAAAACATTTTAACCGAAGTAATGACACTTTTTCCAAGTGAATACATACATATTGGTGGCGATGAATGTGTAAAAGAAAGATGGAAAGTATGTGCAAAATGTCAAAAACGAATTGCTGATGAACACCTAAAAAATGAAAATGAATTACAAAGTTATTTCATTACACGCATTGAAAAGTTTGTGAATGCAAAAGGCAAAAAAATCATTGGCTGGGATGAAATATTGGAAGGTGGACTTGCACCCAATGCAGCTGTTATGAGCTGGAGAGGAACACAAGGAGGAATTGCTGCAGCAAAACAGAAACACTATGTTGTTATGTCTCCAGGCAAACCTTGTTATTTCGATCATTACCAATCAAAAGACAAAACAAAAGAACCAATGGCAATTGGAGGATTCAATCCATTAGATTCAGTTTATGCTTACAATCCAACTCCAAAAAACTTAACAGCTGATGAAGCAACTTTCATAATGGGGGCTCAAGCAAACGTTTGGACCGAATACATCACAAGCTTCAGGCAAGTAGAATACATGTCGATGCCACGCATGGCAGCATTATCAGAATCGTTATGGACTCCAAAAACAAAAAAGAATTACAAAGAGTTTATTGTACGATTAAAAGTACATGCAAAAACATTGGATAAAATGGGCGTGAACTATGCCAAACATTTTGAACAAAAGAAATAAAAAAAGAATCCCGATAGGACTACTAAACCTATCGGGATTTGGATAAACACTTACACTCAACATGTAAGAAAAAACTACTGGCACAAATGTATAAAGGATATCATTTTTTGCCCAATTAATTTTAATTTATTCTTAGAAATCGAACGACTATTTTATACTAAAAATGACCAGCAGACGAAATTTTATAAAAACAACCTCCTTTGCATCAGCAGCATTGTTAATTAACAAATCGACAACTGCAAATGAGCCATCAACAAATAATAACAGCAGTTCAGCAAATAAACCAATTGTACTTTCGACATGGAATTTTGGTCTAAAAGCGAATGAAGCTGCATGGGAAATTTTGAGCAAAAATGGCAAAGCAATCGATGCCGTAGAAGCGGGTGTAAAAATACCGGAAGGAGATCCTACTGAGCGCAGTGTTGGGTATGGTGGAAGACCCGATAGAGATGGACGTGTTACACTCGATGCATGCATCATGGATGAACAAGCAAACATTGGTTCTGTTGCTGCACTCGAGCATATCAAACACCCTATTTCGGTTGCAAGAGCTGTGATGGAAAAAACACCGCATGTGATGTTGGTTGGCGATGGCGCCTTGCAATTTGCATTATCTCAAGGTTTCAAAAAAGAAAACTTACTAGTTGAAGAATCTGAAAAAGAATGGAAAGAATGGCTAAAAAACAGCAATTACAAACCCATCGTCAACATCGAAAACCATGATACTATTGGAATGATTGCTCTGGATGCAAATGGTGATTTATCGGGAGCATGCACCACTAGCGGCATGGCATTTAAAATGCATGGTCGTGTGGGCGATTCACCAATCATTGGCGCTGGCTTGTATGTCGATAATGAAATTGGAGCAGCAACAGCAACTGGTCATGGCGAAGAGGTAATCCGAATTGCTGGATGCCATTTAGTAGTTGAATTAATGCGACAAGGCAAAACACCAGAACAAGCATGTATTGAGGCCGTAAATAGAGTTGTAAAACTAACAGCAAATCGTAAAAAGAATTTAAAGGATATTCAAGTTGGGTTTATCGCATTAAACAAAAAAGGTGAATATGGCTCTTATTGTGTTCAATCTGGATTTAATTATGCAGTGCATGATAACACTGGAAACAAATTAATAAATGCTGATTCACATTTAAAATGAAAAATCCAAAACTAGAAATAGCTTGTTTCAATTTAGCATCTGCAATTATTGCACAGGCAGGTGGTGCTGACCGAATTGAACTTTGTGATCAATTCAAAGAAGGCGGCACAACTCCCGAATTATCAGTAGTTGAAGAAGCAAGAAAAAAAATCAGCATTGAATTGTTAATTATGATTCGACCAAGAGGAGGAAATTTTTGTTATTCCGATTTTGAATTTAATCAGATGAAATCGGACATTGTTAATTTGAAAAAATTGAATGTAGACGGTTTTGTATTTGGCATTTTAAAACAAGACAACACAATTAATATAGAACAAAACAAAGAATTAATAGAACTTGCTCATCCACTTCCTTGTAGCTTTCACCGTGCATTCGACAAAACACCGAATGCAAAACAAGCCTTGCAAGAAATTATCGATTGTGGATTTAAAACCATTTTAACTTCTGGTCACCAATCAGCAGCAATCGCAGGATTAGATGAATTAAAAGAATTGGTTCAACTAGCAAACAGTTCGATCTGCATTATGCCTGGCGGTGGTGTTCGCTCA
>JBIIOB010000012.1:0-13171 GCA_044337125.1 Bacteroidia bacterium | reverse complement strand
CGATAACGAACGCACAACGGTGGTGGTACAACACAAAAACGGACAAGAAGTATTGTTTCGTCAAATTGCTGGAGCATTAGCACGTAGAATTGTATATTACTGTAAAGATGGTGATGTTGCAACACAGGGAAGTGAATTTGGATTCATCAAATTTGGCTCTCGTGTGGATTTACTTTTACCTACAACAGTGAAGGTAAAAGTAGGTTTAGAGCAAAAAGTAAGAGGAAACGAAACCATTATTGCTACATTTAACTAAATTTTAACAAATATTAAGACCAAAATATTTCAATGGAATAGTTTTTTTGGTACTTTTATTGTGTAATTAAACCGAAAACAAATTTAAAACCCATATCCATGAAAAAATTATTTTTATTATTAGCATTCACAGGTATTGTAGTTGCAGCTTCTGCAACTTCAATTGCATCTATCAACAACACTGCTGTAATCACTTTAGGTGGTGAAGAGAAAAAAGGTGATGACAAAAAGAAAAAAGAAGAAAAAGCTTGTTGCAAAAAAGAAGGAAGCGCTAAAGCTTGTTCTGGAGAAGCAAAAGGAGCTGAAGCAAAAGCTTGTTCTGGAGAAGCTAAAAGTGGCGAAGCAAAATCATGCTGCAAAAAAGGAGCTACTACTGCTGAAGTAAAAAAATAATCTTCAATTAGTACAAATAAAAAAACCTTCCAAAGTTGGAAGGTTTTTTTATGCTTATAATCTCGATAAACTAAAACGGTTTGCGTTTAAAGTTTTGATTGTTATTATTCTTATGGCGGTGTTGATTATTGTTGTTGTTGTTTTGTTTTCCACCATTGTTATTGTGAACACGTTTTTTATCACGATCCCCACTGCGCTGTTGCTGGTTGTTGTTACGTGGAACAAACGCTTGTGTACTTCTTAAACTGCTATTATCTGCCAATTTAAGCTGCCCTTTCGACAATTCATTCAATTGTTTTAAAATCACCTCATCATTCACGCTGTCTCTATTCCAATTCAAATATGAACGTTTCATTAAGTTCGCAATTTGCTCTACCAATGCATTGCGTTCATCTCCTTCAGGATATTCTTTTGCTTTTTCGATAATGCGCTCAACTGTTTTACCATAATGCTTGTAACGAATATCATTACTTGGGTATTTCAACAATTCAGGTTTTGTTTGAAATGTTTCAGGTGTAGGTCTTGGATAAGGTGAATCCACATCCAACCTAAATTCAGAGATTATAAATAAATGATCCCAAAGTTTATGCTTAAAATCGGTTACGTCACGTAAATGAGGGTTTAGCTGCCCCATAACATCAATAATAGCTCTAGCCACCTTGTTTCTTTCTTCTTTATCTGCAACCGTAATTGCAAAATCAATCATTTTCTGAATGTTTCTGCCATATTCGGGGATAATCATCTTTGGCAGACTTGTATTGTATTCCATCTAAAATTTTTTTTGAGGTAGTAATCTATAGAAGCTTAAGCCTTGTATAGAGAATCAAAAGTACGGATTTTATTGAAAACTACCAAAACCTTTCTTTTTTAGCTTTTTCATTCATTTTTATGAGTTCCAAACTACTCAAAAATTCATTTTTTTTTACCGCAGATATTGTTAAATTTGCGCTTCGTTTAAAAATTACTAAAAACTAGATAAAAGATGAAAATATTAGTTTGTATAAGCAATGTGCCTGATACAACCACTAAAATTGCTTTTTCGGCAGATAACAGCACTTTTAATGCAGCAGGCGTTCAATTTGTAATCAATCCTTATGATGAGTGGTATGCTTTAGTGCGTGCATTAGAGTTGAAAGAAGCACAAGGTGGAAATGTAACCATCCTTCACGTTGGTGCTGCTGATAGCGAAGCTACTATCCGTAAAGGATTAGCAATAGGTGCTGATGATGCAGTTCGTATCGATGCTGAACCAAACGATGCATTTGCAGTTGCTGAACAGATTGCTGCTTTTGCAAAAGATAAAGGATTTGATTTAATCATGGCTGGTAAAGAAACAATCAACTACAATGGTTCTATGGTTGGTGCTATGCTTGCTGAATTAATGAACTTACCATATGTTTCATTAGCTACTAAATTAGAAGTTGCTGCAGGTGTTGCAACCATCGAACACGATATTGATGGTGGTACTGAAGTTATTGAATGTGCTTTACCATTAGTACTTTCGGCTAACAAAGGAATGGCTGAGCAACGCATTCCAAACATGAAAGGAATCATGAGTGCTCGTACAAAACCATTGCAAGTTGTACCAGCAATTGCTACTGATAAATTAACAAGCATTACCTCTTACGAATTAGCAAAAGGCCGTACAGAATGTAAATTTATCGATGCTTCTACTCCTGAAAAATTAATTGAGTTGTTACACAACGAAGCAAAAGCAATCTAATTTTATTTTAACTATTAAACTCGAAACACATGTCAGTTCTAGTATATACAGAAATCGCAAAAGGCAAAATCAAAAAATCTTCGTTAGAAGCCGTTAATTACGGAAGCCGTATTGCAACACAATTAAACACATCTGTTACAGCAGTTATTGTTGGTGATGCAGATGTTGCTGAGCTTGGAAAAGCTGGTGCAAAAAAAGTATTAAAACTTAAAAATGATAAATTAACAAGCTTAGATGGCATGTATTTAACAGCTGCTATTGAGCAAGCTGCTACTGCTGAAAATGCAACGGTAATTATCTTCTCTCACGACTTTACTGGAAAAGAAATTGCACCTCGTTTGGCTGCTAAATTAAAAGCAGGCATTGTTGCTGGAGCGGTTGATAATCCTACTATTTCGGGTGATGCATTAACTGTAAAGAAAAATGTATTCTCAGGTAAAGCAACTGCGGTGTATGCTATTAACTCTGCTAAAAAAATTATTTCATTATTACCAAATTCATTTCCAGTTGAATTAACAGAAGGTACTGCTGAAGTTGCAGATTTTGCGGTGAACTTGGATGCAATTAATTCGCCAATCAAAGTTAAAGAAGTTAAAAAAGTAACTACCGAATTGAATTTACCTGATGCTGAATTAGTTGTTTCTGCTGGTCGCGGTTTAAAAGGACCAGAAAACTGGGGAATGGTAGAAGAGCTAGCGAAAGAATTGGGTGCTGCAACAGCATGCTCTCGTCCGGTTGCTGATATGCACTGGCGTCCACACCACGAACACGTTGGTCAAACAGGTGTTGCTATTCGTCCAAACTTATACATTGCTATTGGTATTTCTGGAGCAATCCAACATTTAGCAGGTGTTAATGGTAGTAAAACAATTGTTGTAATTAACTCCGATAAAGAAGCACCTTTCTTTAAATCGGCTGATTATGGAATTGTTGGTGATGCATTTGATATTGTTCCAAAATTAGTGGCTGCAGTAAAAAACTTTAAAGCAAACCATAACTAAAATTGTCAGTTTACGATTTATTCGTATTTTAGACATAGGATAAGATGAGTGAGATTTACTTGAAATTTTTCTGTAGTGAAAAAAGTTAAATTAGAAATTGTAGGATTATCATATAGCCAAACTCAAACAGGTGCTTATGCACTTGTTTTGGGTGAAGCAAAAGGCAAACGCAGACTACCAATTATCATTGGCGGTTTTGAAGCACAAGCGATTGCCATTGAACTCGAAAAGATGACGCCAAGTCGTCCACTTACTCACGATTTATTCAAAAGCTTTGCAGAAGGATTTAACATTGAAGTAAATGAAGTAATCATTTACAATTTAGTTGAAGGTATTTTCTTTGCTAAAATAGTTTGTAATGGCGATGGCAAAGATGTTGAAATTGATGCCCGTACTTCAGATGCCATTGCACTTGCCGTTCGATTCAATTGCCCTATCAATACCTACGAATTCATATTATCTCAAGCTGGAATTTTATTAGATGATGAAACAATTGCTCCAGCTAATGAAGGTGCAGATATTGATGATTTAATGGAACCTGATGCGAACGATTATGTTCGAAAATCAACCGAAGAATTAAAGCAATTATTAGATGCTGCACTTAATGATGAAGATTATGAAAAAGCATCACATATTCGTGATGAATTAAATAATCGCAAAAAATCATAAGCCGAAAAACCGAAACCATTTTATTTTTAGTAGTACCTACTATTATTTAATTGTAAAATAGAAAACCATGAGCATTAAGATTCGCCTTACATTAATGAGTTTTCTACAGTTTTTTGTTTGGGGCGCTTGGCTTATTACCGTTGGCAATTATTGCTTTGAAACAAAACATTGGAGCTTTGATGAATTTGGAGCCATCTTCTCAACACTAGGCATTTCGTCTATTTTTATGCCTGCCCTTACGGGAATTGTTGCCGACAAATGGATAAACGCTGAAAAGTTATATGGTATTTTACATATTCTTGGAGGCTTAATTCTTTGCTGTATTCCTTTTGTTACAACTCCTACTTCTTTCTTTTGGGTAATATTTGCTGCAATGATTTGTTACATGCCTACTATTTCCTTATCCAATTCAATTGCATATACTATTCTTAAAACTCATAATTATGATGTAATTAAAGTTTTTCCTCCTATTCGTGTTTGGGGAACAATTGGTTTCATTGCTGCCATGTGGACAACCAATCTTTCTGGTAGCAAAGCATCTGCAGGTATGTTTTACATTTCTGCAATTGCAGCAATAGCACTTGGTATATACTCCTTCTTTTTACCAAAATGCCCTCCTCAAAAACTTATTTCTAAAGATGCTACATTGGCCCAAAAGCTAGGCTTGGATGCATTTAAGCTTTTTGGAACCTACAAAATTGCATTGTTTTTTATTTTCTCCATGTTTTTAGGAGCAGCATTACAACTTACAAATATGTATGGCGATACCTTCCTTTCTGACTTTAAAACAATTCCGGAATATGCCGATTCATTTGTTGTAAAATATTCAACAATCATCATGTCTATTTCTCAAATATCAGAAACACTATTCATCTTGGCGATACCATTCTTTTTAAAACGATTTGGTATCAAACAAGTAATGTTGTTTTCTATGTTTGCATGGGTATTGCGTTTTGGCTTTTTTGCCTATGGCGACCCTTCTGGTGGCTTGTGGATGATTATCATGTCGTGTGTGGTATACGGAATGGCATTCGACTTTTTTAATATTTCCGGCTCCTTATTTATTGAAACATCAACCGACTCAAAAATTCGCTCAAGTGCTCAAGGCTTGTTCATGATGATGACTAATGGTTTTGGAGCTGTTTTCGGAAGCTATGCAAGTGGCTGGATAATTAATGAATATTTTGTATCCAACGGAATAAAAGATTGGCACACCATCTGGCTTTCATTTGCAATCTACGCATTGATTATAGCTATCGCATTTGCTTTTCTATTCAAACACAAACACAATCCCAAAGAATTAGAGTCTGTAAGCCACTAATCGCTTTTTGTTGATATAAATTGTAAAACTTGAGCACTTAATACGCTGCTTCAATTTGTCCATTTTCTACTTTTGTTGTACAAAAATAAATGCGGAATATTGTTCTCCTCATTCATACTTTTTAATCGTTTAAATTCAAACAATGAAACAATATCACGATTTAATGCAACATGTGTTGGACATTGGGGCAACCAAAACCGACAGAACTGGAACAGGTACTATCAGTGTATTTGGATACCAAATGCGATTCGATTTACAAGAGGGATTTCCTATGCTTACAACTAAAAAATTGCATTTAAAATCAATTTTACATGAATTACTATGGTTCCTAAAAGGTGAAACCAATATCAAATATTTAAAAGATAATGGTGTAAGCATTTGGGATGAATGGGCAGATGAAGACGGGAACTTAGGACCTGTTTATGGCTCCCAATGGCGCAGCTGGCAAGCTGCCGATGGCAGAACAATTGATCAAATAACGCAAGTTGTAAATCAAATAAAAACAAATCCAGATAGCAGACGAATGATTGTAAGTGCATGGAATGTTGGTGAAATCGACAAAATGAAATTACCGCCCTGCCATGCTTTTTTTCAATTTTATGTAGCCGATGGCAAATTAAGTTGCCAGTTATATCAACGCAGTGCTGATATATTTTTAGGTGTACCGTTTAATATTGCATCGTATGCAATACTAACATTAATGATGGCGCAAGTTTGTAATCTGAAGCCAGGAGAATTTATCCATACACTTGGTGATGCTCACCTCTACTCGAACCATATCGACCAAGCAAAACTTCAGTTAAGTCGCGATTTTAGAAAATTGCCAACACTTAAAATTAATCCTGAAGTAAAAGATATTTTTGGATTTAAATTCGAAGATTTTACACTGGAAGGCTACGACCCCCACCCACATATCAAAGCGGCTGTTGCTGTTTAAAAAAAAGGCTAATGAATTTCATTAGCCTTTTTGTATTAATGCCACTGCATAGGCACAGACGCCTTCCTCTCGTCCAACATAGCCTAACTTTTCATTGGTTGTAGCTTTTATTCCAATATCACTTTTATCAATCTCCATCACCTTAGCTAAGGTTTCTTTAATTGTTTCAATGTGCGGATTTATTTTGGGCTTTTCCAATACCAAGGAACAATCGATGTTTCCAATTGAATAATTTTCTTTTTTTAATAGGTCAACAACTCGTGCTAAAAGGATTTTACTATCAATTCCTTTAAACTCACCTGATGTATCAGGAAAATGAAAACCGATATCACGCATTCCTGCGGCACCTAACAAAGCATCACAAATGGCATGTATCAATACATCTGCATCCGAATGTCCTAATGCTCCTTTTACAGCATCTAACTTTACACCACCCAACCACAAATCTCTACCTTCTTGCAATTGATGTACATCAAAACCGAATCCTACTTTTACTTTCATAGTTAATTTTGTCTTTTAGTATTCAAAAAAAATCCCGCTAAATGCGGGAAAATTTTTCTATTCTGCTTTCTCATCATTCTGAGCTTTGAATGCATCAAAATCGAATGTGAGTGTAAAGCGTAATGTGTTTTCTAACGGATTACGTTGTTGTGTTGGAATTAAATATGCAAAGTCTAAACCAAATACATTGTATTTAACACCAGCACCTAATGTAAAGTATTGACGATTTCCTTTTGTTGGATGCTCATAAAAATAACCCATGCGAACAGCAAACAAATGATTGTACCAATATTCCAAACCAACAGAATAATTAATTTCTCTCAACTCTTCTTTGCTTCCTCCTGGTGCATCACTAAACGAACCAAACATACCTTCAGCAACACCTCTATTTGGATCTTTACCAGATAAAATAACTGGCTCACCACCTTTGTAAACTACAGCACCATTTGTATCCAATTGGTAGACAGGTGGTGTAGGCACTAATAATTTATTGATATCAGCCATAATCGCAACACTATTATAATCATCCAATTGTATTGCTAAGCCAGCACCTAAACGCAAATTGATAGGAATAAAGTTTGCACTATTTGCTCCACCTCTATCTGAGTAAGACATTTTATTTCCAATATTGGAAATATTTAAACCCACTGTAGCAATCGCCTTTTTGTCTTGTAGTTTAATCTTTTCGTTTCTGTAAGTGGCAGATACATCAACTGCAATCGATCGTCCAGCTTTCGTTTGAGAACCCTCCACCAATGCACCACCCGTTAAATTTGAATTTACAAATCGAACAGCACCACCAGCAGAAAAAGTTTTTGATAATTTAACACCATAAGCAATATCAATCGCAAATTCGTTTGGTCTAAACTGCCCAGTTGTATTACCATTATTATCAGTAAATGTAATATCACCTAATGAGAAATAACGCAAAGATGCTGCAATGGTTCCTTTCTTTTTTGTTTTATAGTAACCTGATAAATAAGCTAAATTAATATCTGGAACCAAGGCTCTCAACCATGGTGTATAGGAAACACCTATACCAATTTTTTTATCTGCAAATGCCAATTTAGATGCATTCCAATGGATTGAATTTACATCAGGAGAAGAAGCAACTCCTACATCACCCATTCCTCCAGCACGAGAATCTGGTGTAATAAGTAAAAATGGAACAGCAGTGGTAATTGTATTTAGTTGAACTTCGTTGGCTCTTTGATTTTGATTTGTTTGTGCAACGATAGCATTCTCAACAGAAAAACCAAACAATGACACAACTGCACAAATACTATATTTATTAAAATAATTCATCCGACTATTTTTTTAGGATTGCTAAAGTACTAATTAATTTAAAATTACAAGCTTTTCTATTTGCTCCGCTGAACTGCCTTGACTATTTTTCACTTTCAAACGGTAAATATAAACACCTTTGCCAATTTTATCTCCAAAATCATCCCGACCATCCCAGTTTATAGGATCAGATCGATTTCCTTCTGCCGTAACATAATCAGTTATTGTTTTTACCAATTTACCTGAAATGGTGAAAATTTGTAGTTCAACCTCCAATGTTTGACAACATTGATTGTGTTCAAAATAAAACTGCGTTTTTGTTGTAAATGGATTAGGATAATTTAGTACGTGACTTAAGGCCATATCCGCTGATTTTGCTACCACAAACTCTGTATACGTTTGAGAGGAATTATTATATACATCCCATACTTTTAAAGTTAATGAATGCTGACCTTCTGAAATTGCTGAATATGGATATCGAATAGTTCCTGATTTATAACTATTTAAATCGGCTTGGTAATAATCATTTAGTACAATTGAATTTTCTGTGTTTGCATCCAATACAGCTGTAATATCATGACCAATACCATTTCCAACAGTATTTACACCATTATCATCTTTTATTTTTGCAAACAAATCAGGTGTTTCATCGGTAATACCTCCAAAAACAAATTTATCATCATTTAAATACAATTTTACATCTGGCCCTTTTGCATCCAATGGAGCAGAATTATCTGTTCCACCAATTATAATTTTCTCATAATATCCAGTAGCATCCTCATTTCCATTTTGGGCATAATAACTAATTCGTCCAATACCATAATTATAAAGGATATCTTTTGGAACTATAAACGTATAACTGAAATAACCATTGGTAACACTCACTTTCCCTTTGTATAAAATATTTTTTTGCAACTTAAATGTGAATGGCGGTGTAGCTGAACCATCATTCGAAAGAGTATTCACATTTTGCGATTTATCATAAACTGTAGGATATAAAACACCATTATAGTTTGTTAAAATGGCATTGTTTTTATCTCTAACAAATCCACTAATTGTAATGGTTGAAAGTGCACGAATAGTATCCAAGGAAGAAGAAGTTATGGCTACTGAATTAACCGAATCTGTAGATACTTCATATTTTGGATAGGCCAATCGTACTGCTGGATCCCCAATTAAAGTAAAATTGCGACTGTTTAAAGAAGTTCCAACCGGTTGTGTTTTCATTTCATAATACAAATCACCTAAACGAGGCATTTGACCATTAACTTGTGTTTCTAAAGCTTTGTAAAATTCCTGATTCAATAAAAAGTTAGGACCAGCAAAAACCACACGCACAGTTGTAAACATGGCAATTCCACCACCATGAGGGTTTAGAAACACCATTTCGCCTGCTGATGTGCGCTCCGGATCATCGTAGCGTGTAAACTCACAAGTAGCAGTAAATACAAGTGGTAAACTATTGGCATTGGTCCAATTTGAAATATCTGCCACCTCCACAATTCGCTCATGTGCTAAACCTAATTCACCACCATGGCCAGTATAATTTAAAATTAAACATCCTTTTTCCATGCGCTTATTAATTGCCTCTTTAGCTGCTGGATAGCGCTGTCCACCAGGTGTCGACTCTTGAGAAAATGCATCGATATAAATTTTATCGACATTAAAATTATTATAAGTAGTATCAACAAGTGTTGCCAAACGATCTGCATCTTTTTGATGCAAGCCTCCATCCTCATCATCACCAATAAATCCAATTACATTTCGCCAATCACCAAAAGGGGTTGATGATGACAAACCAGAGGTGCAAGCATTTGAACTTGCAGTATAATCAAAACCAGTTTTCGTATAATTCAACACCTTATTTACACATGATACTGCTTCAGAAATTGATTTAACTGGGAAACGACCAACACCAATATCTACGGCATCTGAAGTGAATAATCCTTCGGAATCATCCAACATTCCAAAATAATCATCAGATACATACGACTGAGTAAGAACTGTTGAATTAAATGATTGATAGGTTGGAATAAAGTTGGTATTCCCTAAATAGTTTCTTTTATTCTCATAGGAGCCATCTCCCATCAACAACAAATACTTAGGACGCTCTGCAGTTGTTGTCGCACGATCATAAAACATTTTCACAAAATTTCTGATAGCAGAAATATCACGTGAACCAGATGAGAATTCGTTATAAATTTGTTGAGGTGTCACAACAACTGTGGATAATGTATCTGTTGATTCATGAAACAAAGCCAATCGAACAGCTTCATCATAAAAGTCAGGATGAGATACAATAATATAATCTTTTTGAGCGATGCCATGTAAATCTTGGTTTGCAACTTTTCCAACCTTAAGTGGACTTAAATAACTAGCCCCTGAAAAAGCAATGTATTCGTTTAAAGTATCGCTTGGAGCAACGAATTGATAATTAGTTCCTGCATTGGTAAGCAAACGATTACTTACATTGGTGATATCTGATACATCCCAAATTTGAATGGTATTATTACTTGTTAAATTAAATTGAGACACATTTCCTGCACCCATCGATTGAGTATCTCTAAAATGCATTTGAGTGCCATTCATTATTAAATTTCTTCTTGCATTTACCACAATATAATCCAACCATCCTTGGGCATTTGCAGTTTGTTTGGTAACGTTAACTGTAATTACTGAACTTGAACTATTGTATGAATAACATGCTGAAGCAATTCGAGCATAATCCGTATACACGCTTCCATCAACACTAGGAATGCTTAAAGATGCACTACCTGAGCCACTTGAAACAGTATAAGTGGAATTAGAAGAAGTTCCTGAAACTACTAATCGAGATGCAATGTTGACACCTACTTTAACTGGAGAAGTAGTTACAATATTTGGAAATGAAAACGAAAAATTATAAGAAGCAATATTATCGAACAACTCACCAAACCATTGTTTCCCAGATTTAATAAAATTTACAGATTCTGTTTCATGCACAGCATAATCGTCAAAAGAATTTACAGTATGGGTAGCTGGCAAAGAAGAGGAAGCAACACTTTGAACACGCTTTCCAAGTCCTAAATCAACATTTACAAAATAATAAGCTGAATCGGAATATAAATGTTCTTGTTGCTGAAAATCAGGACAAGAGGCCGAGGTATTGTAATTCCATGCTAAAGCCGATTTTCCATAAAAAAGAACATAATCTGATACATCAAAAACACCATCTGATTCACCTTGAACAACAATTGCATTTTCAACTAAGTCATCCAAATGTGCAACAGAATTTAGTTCTGGGAGCATCTGACCACCATTACCATAAATACGAATATTACGTGGATCAAGGGTAGACATATCAATTCCAAGGCTTTCTAAAAAAGTATGATCAATTTTATAAATACCATCCTTATAAATTGATATTTTATACCAGTCACCTGTTTTTAAAACAGAATTTGCAACATAAACATTAGCTCTAGTGGCTGATTTGCTTTCAAACTCGTAATTAGTTGTAAAAGAATAGGAAATCAACTTTTCAAGTTGGCCAGAGAATGGGTTTTTACGAAGCGGGATAAATGAAAATACACCTTTTTTAATTCCCTTAGTTTTCAGGACAGAGGTTTTAATGACTATTGTATTACTAATTTTTGCCAAATCCTTAATTACAGCTAACTCATTAGCTGTCAACGGACTAAAAACTGGATTTACCAATTCTACAGTAAAAGTCCCTACCTCTTGATTAAGCTCAGCTTTTTGGTAATGACGCGGCAAGAAGGAGTCTTCCAAGGAATATTCTGCTCCTTCAAAACTCAATAAATTGAGATAATCGGATTCCACAATTTTCTCTGTCCTTAGCCCTTCCCAGCGGATAGTATATTCGTTATTTTTGACTTTTACTTGTGCAAAAGCGATATTGCCCAAAAGCAATGCAATCAAAAACGACAGTTTTATTCTCATATTTTCACTAAAATTGGATGTCAAATTTAACTAAAATTAAGGTTTAATACTTGGTTTATATTTTTTTTTAGTTAAATTTGTAAATCAAATGATAAGTTTTCAACAAAATTAAAAACGAATTGTTGCACGAAATATTGTGTATTATTTTGTCGAAATTGAAACTTTATTAAAAAAAAGGTGTATAATTGTGTCCCATATAAAACTAGGTTTATTATGTTAAAGCGTATTGTTTTAATTTTAACTGTGTTATTTTCCTTTGGAATAAGTGAAAACGCATTTGCTCAAGACCCTGAGTTTACTCAGTTCTACGCAAATCCACTTTATCTTAATCCAGCATTTGCAGGTACTGCTAGATGTCCTCGTGTGAATTTAAATTACAGAAACCAATGGCCAGCAATTTCTGGAACCTATGTTACCTATTCTGCTTCTTATGATCAACATTTTGATGCCTTAGCAGGTGGTTTGGGTTTATTAGTAACCAATGATAAAGCAGGACAAGGGACATTAACAACAACAAATGTTTCTGCAATGTATTCTTATCAATTAAACATCAATAGAGAATTCTCTATGAAGTTTGGTTTTCAAGCTGCTTATTTTCAAAAAAGTATCGACTGGAGTAAATTAACTTTTGGTGATATGATTGATGAACGCAGAGGTTTTGTTTACAACACAAATGAAGTACCTGGCTTATCAAAAAAATCAAACGTAGATTTATCTGTAGGTTTATTGGGTTATAGCAAACGTTATTTCTTTGGTTTTGCTGCTCATCATTTAACACAACCAGATGAAGGATTAATTGGACCAAGTAAATTACCAATGAAACTTACTGGACACGCTGGTGCAGTTTTACCAGTGGGTGATAAAGGAAACGAAACATACATTTCACCAAATGTATTGTACCAAAAACAACAAGACTTTCAACAATTAAACTTAGGTGTTTATGTTAATAGAGGTTCTATTGTAGGTGGGCTTTGGTACAGAAACCAAGATTCATTCATTGCATTAATTGGATTCACTCAACATTTCTTCAAAATTGGGTATAGCTATGATGTTACTGTTTCTAAACTAACAAATGCTACAGCTGGTTCACATGAAGTATCTTTTTCACTTCAATTTGAATGTAAACCAAAGAAGAAAAAATTTAGAAC
>JBIIOB010000250.1:0-4122 GCA_044337125.1 Bacteroidia bacterium | reverse complement strand
CTGGCACTTTTGTTATTAAATGTGAAATATATCCACCTGTACAACTTTCTGCTGTAGAAATAGTTTTACCCTGCTCCTTCAATAATTTCCCAACAATTTGCTCTAATGTTTCTTTTTCTTCTCCAAATGTTTCGTACCCAAAAATAAATTCTGCAATTATCAGCTTTAATGCTTCTATTTTTTGTTCTACTGTTGTTTTTAATGCTTGCTCATTTTCTCCTTTTGTGCTCAACCGCAAACGAACCATTCCTGGCTGAGGCAAATATGCTAGTTTAATATTTACAGCAGCCAAACTATCCTCCCAATCACTGATTAATTCCGATAATGCCGACTCGCCTATTCCTTGCGTTAAAACTGTTTTGTGAAAGATAAAAGGTAATTTAAATCGTTCTTTAATTTTAGGAACAACTTGATTCTGCATCATGGCCTTCATTTCATAAGGAACACCAGGCATCGAGACATAAATGGTTCCATCTACCTCAAACCACATTCCAGGGGCAGTTCCGTTGTAATTACGAACAACCTCACAAATTTCAGGAACTTCCGCCTGCAAACGATTAATAGGTGTTACTTCCTTTCCATATTGCGCAAACAAATTTGCAACATCTTGATAGGCTTCCTCATCAAATCGCATTTTACAATTGAAATATTCAGCCAATGTTTTCTTAGTAATATCATCCTTGGTTGGTCCTAAACCGCCCGTAATCAAAATTACATTAGCCCTTGATTTGGCTTCTGATAAGGCTTTCAGAATGTGTTCACGATCATCGGAAACAGATGAAATTTGTTTAACACTCATTCCATTCATGTTCAATAACAGACCAATAAAAGCAGAATTGGTATCTACTATTTGTCCAATTAAAATCTCATCCCCAATCGTTATTATTTCGACTTGCATATTACTTCACCAATTTCATTTCATTCAACAAGTATCCGGCTCCAGCAAATTTATCTACAACAAATAAAGTATAACGAACATCCAAAACAATGTTTCTTACTTGATCTGGATTGTACATAATATCACTCATGGTACCTTCCCAATTTCGATCGAAATTAGTTCCAATTAATTCGCCATTACCATTAAAAACTGGACTACCAGAATTACCACCAGTAGTGTGATTGCTAGCGCAGAAAGCGACACGCATTTCACCATTTTTATCGGCATACTGACCATAGTCTTTTTTCGTATACAAATCCTTTAATTTAGGATGAACAACAAATTCATCAACAGCGGGATTCTCCTTTTCCATAATTCCCTCCAAAGTAGTATAGGAGTTGTAATGCACACCATCACGAGGTTCATATCCATCTACTTTTCCATAGGCAACACGTAAAGTGCTATTTGCATCAGGATAATATTTTTTATTTGTAATTAACTCACGCATTCCTTTCATGTAAGTTTTGTTCAATTTAGAAATCTCACCGTCCAGTCTATTGTATTCTGGACGAACATCTGTTGAGAATTTTGAATAAAAGCTTTGCATCAAAATATAAATGGGATCTTTTGCAATCTTTTTATAGTTTGCATCCATATTATCGAGTGCTTTTGCAACTTTTTCTTGGGAAGTGAAAATTGATTTTTTGTAGGCATCAGCAGCATACTTAGAAAAATCGCCTTTATACTTTTTTTGAATTTCTTCAATAATACTTGCTTGTTGTTCCTTAGGTAAATCGGCCACTACAATCTTTAGCATTGCTGCGCAAATTTGTTCATCAGTGGCAGCATTATAATCCTTAAAAAAAGCAGCTATGGCTCCTTTTAGCTTTTCAATGGAAGGTTTCACATCAGCAGCTTTTTTACCTGAAGCCATTGCATCCACGACCTCAGTAAAAGAAAATGCATAATTTACTGTTTCAATTCCAAGAATTGCTTCAACAAAATAATCACGTTGTTTATTCAATGAAGTAAATGCTTTGTAATTTTTTTCGAAGGCTCCAAATAGTTCACCGTACTTGCTTTTTGCATTATCATCTGTATTTACTTTCAATAAGAAATCTTGCTCAAACTGTTTTTTCTTAGTTAAAGCATCTAACTTTTTCAAGCCATTGATTTCACCAGCCCATTTTTTCCAATAGTTGGCAATGCTTGCATATTTAGCTGAATATTGAATACGTACTTTATCACTTGCTTTCATATCCTTATCCCAAATAGCTAATTTCGTTTCACGAATTTTTACTTTAGCCGGATCAGAAACATTCATAATCATATCTACTGCATAAGAGCTCAAGTATTCGGTTGTTCTACCAGGAAAACCATAAACCATTGTAAAATCACCTTGTTCTGCACCTTTCAATGAAATAGGAATAACATATTTAGGTTTGTAAGGAACATTGTCTTTTGAATATTCAGCAGGCTTATTGTCTTTGTTTGCATAAATTCTGAAGATAGAGAAATCACCTGTATGTCGCGGCCACATCCAATTATCTGTGTCTCCACCAAACTTTCCTATTGATGAAGGTGGTGCACCCACTAAACGTACATCTTTAAATGTTTCGGTAACAAACATATAATATTCATTTCCATAAAAGAACGGACGAATGTATGCGCCATAATGTGTGTCTTTAACAGCCTCTTTTGTAATTGCTGCAATTGCTTCATTTATTTTTTTATCACGATCAGCATCTGTCATATTATCAGTAATACCTGCCAATACCTTAGCGGTAACATCTTCAATACGAACGATAAATGTTGCAGTTAAGCCTGGATTGGAAAGTTCTTCTTCTTTTGATTTTGCCCAAAAACCATTTGTAAGCAAATCATTTTCAACAGTGCTATGCGCTTGAATTTGGCCGTAACCACAATGGTGATTAGTAAATAACAAACCTTGGTCTGAAATAATTTCTCCTGTACATCCTCCCCCAAAATGAACAATGCCATCCTTTAAACTTGATTTATTAATACTATAAATATCTTCGGCAGATAGCTTTAAGCCTTTGCTTTGCATATCAGCCTCATTTAAAGATTTTAAAAATAAGGGTAGCCACATTCCTTCATCCGCTTTACTGAATTTCGTTCCTAAAAGACAAACTGTAACTAATACTAAGGTTATTTTTTTGATCATAAATTTTAATGTTGAATAATTATTCTTTGATTACTTTAATTGAACTTGATTGATTATTACTTACTAATTTTAAAACATAAAGCCCTTTTGCTAATTGAGTTTCGGGTTTAATTGTAATAGTGTTTGAATTGGATTCAAGCAGTTTATTTTCAGAAAACACAACTCTACCAGAAATATCGATTAATGAAATTTGAACCAATTGTTTTTGATTGCTATTGCAAGTAATTGTTATAGAATTAATAAATGGATTAGGATACAAACTAAAAACATTTATGCCAGAACTCATTTCATCAATATCAGTTAAAATGGTACTCGCTGTACAAAAATTTGGAATCCCATATCCAACTAATGAATCGGGATTACTTGCCTGGGAAGCACTTTGCTCTATGGCAGCAAGAATTTCCATATTTGTTTTGGTAGGATGTGCTTGCCATAAACAAGCCACCGCCCCTGCCGTTATTGGTGACGAGAAAGAAGTTCCATTTCCTTGAGTAATTCCACCGCCAGTAGAAGCAAAAACTGCTTGATAACCACGTGCAACAACGTTAGGCTTTATTCTACCATCGAAGGTTGGTCCTCGCGAACTAAAACCCGCTAAAACACCAACAGAATCAACTGCTCCAACGGTCAATACACTATCAGCATCAGCTGGTGCAGTTATTTTATACCATGGCGGACCACCAGCATTTCCAGCACTTGTGGTTACAAAAATCCCTTTACTTACAGCAAAATCAGCTGCATTTGAAATGATGGTAGTGTTGCCATCCATGTCGGCATACGTATGACTATCAGCTGGATTATCAAAATTAGAATACCCAAGAGAAGAATTAATTACATCAGCACCAACACTATCAGCAAATTCAGCACCTATAGCCCAATTGATTTCTTCTTGTAATGTTTCAGTCCAAGCATCTTCTGTGCGTAACAACCAATATTTTGCTTTAGGAGCAGTACCCACTAAACTGCCAGGAATATTACCTCCCATGCAAGACAATACATTCATTCCATGAGGATAATCTTCATATACAAGCGTATCGCCAGTAACAAAATCCCTACATCC
>JBIIOB010000249.1:0-4138 GCA_044337125.1 Bacteroidia bacterium | reverse complement strand
CAAAAAGACAAATATTTCTTTTTTCAGGATAAGCATCAGGGTCATTATTGATAATTTTCATCTACGTAATTTAGTGTACAAATTAACAAAAAATAGCTTCCCAAAAAACAAGTAGTCTAAAAAGAAAAGCCACTCTTTAATCCTTACCCTAGAAGGATAACAATCCTTAAAAAAAATCCTTAAGCCATCTATCCGTTGTTTCTTTTTAAACAATGGATAAATTACATTCTTTAAAAAAAAATAAGTATAACTTTTAGAAGTGAAATAGGTCTTATGTTTTTTTGCAAAATCAAAGGAGAAAATATGGGTCCCTCCTTTTTTCTCAACATCATTACCCTCCCAATGAACTATAACGTCTGATTTATTTGTACAAACAAAATCAAATCCAAGATGATCTAAACGCAAAAGCAATTCATAATCCTGATGACGAATTAGACTTTCATCAAATAAATTATCTTTAAAAATTCTTGAGTTACCTGAAATAGAAGGTGTTGCGATATACCCTCCTGTACAAAATAAATAATCAGAGACTTTTTGATTCTTTTGAATTGAATTCAAAGGCATAACTAAATCCTCGTTCCCTGTGGTAATTACACGACACTTGCTATAAACAATACTATTGGGATTTTCAATTAAGCAGTCAATTGAATTTTTTACATGATCTGTTTCCCATTCATCATCTGCATCAAGAAAAAAAATATAATCCCCTATCGCCATTTTTATGCCGGTGTTACGCGCAGCTGAACCGTTTTTGTTTACTTCATGTCTCACATATTTAATTCTACTATTGGCATATGAATCAATTATTTGGGTTAAAATAGCTGAATCTGTTGATGCATCATCAACCAAAATCAATTCAATATCCTGAAAACTTTGTCGTATGACGCTATCAATAGCTCGTTGAATAGTATCGGAAGAATTATAACAGGGAATAATAACGGAAACAACTGGCCTCATTCTTAACTTATCTTTTAGACTTATTAATTAGTTTTTCAGTTAATTTAAAGCCAAGCAATTTAAAAAATATAAAATATAGGCTTCCAAGCTTTGGCTTAAAATCAGCTGGAAATGATGCTTTAAACATTTGGTCGGCACTTTCCAAATCAAACCTAGCTATTCGTCTAAGTTGTTTGTACAAATTAGAATAATAAAATTCTTTTTCGTTTTCAAAATAAGATGTCTTATTTCTTTTCAAATAGTCAACAATCTCCAATCTTAACTTAACATATTGCATCCAATTTCTATTTGGATTTTGCTGCGAAATTTGCCCTTCTACTCTTTCTCGAATAATTGTTAGAGGTTTATTATCAAACTCAACAACTGCACCTAATTTTAAGAGTTTAAACATCAAGCTAGATTCTTGTGAACTTTTTAAACTTTCGTCCCATCCACCAATATTCATAATACTTTTCTTGTAGAACAAATTAGAACTTGTAATTCCTAAATTTGAAACAAACAATCCTTTAAATGCATCAGTATTCTTTAATAGTATTTGTTTTTTTGCTCCGGTTGTGGTCAATTTATAAAATGAACTCACAACAAAATCAATTTTGGGATTCGAATAAGTTAGTGAAATTTGATGTTCAACTTTTTGTGGTTCAATTAAATCATCCGCATCTAAGAATTGCACCCATTCACCTTTTGCAACAGAGAGGCCTTTATTTCTGGCTGCCGAGGCCCCTTTCTTTTCCTCAAACAATAATTGCAGTTTAGATTCTTTTGTTTCTAAGTACGCTTTTATAATCTGAACAGTTTTGTCGTTTGAATTATTGTCAATACAAATAATTTCTATATTCGAATAGGTTTGATTGAAAACAGAATCCAAGCATTCTAAAATGTATAACTCTACATTATAGCAGGGAATAATAATGGAAACTAATGGATTCGAAAGACTCATATCGTTTTGGACAATTGAATTAGTTCTCTCGCACGTTTTTTTATTATTTTGGCAGGGGTACCCGCATAAATCATCCATTCCTCAGTAGATTTTGTAACAAGAGACATTGCCCCAATTACAGAACCTTCATTTATAGTTACGTCAGGCAATATTATACTACCTGCACCAACCTGAACATACTTTTTCAAATGAACTTTGCCTTTGATTACATTTGTAAAATTCTCCGGAATCATTGGTCCAATCATATAATTGCCACTAAAATCGTCAGAAGCACTAAAGATTGTACATCGCGGTGACACACCTGAAAAATCATCTAACTCGATTCCTGCACTTCCGTAAAGGGCAACATAGGCTGAAATATGAATGTAATTCCCTAATTTTATTTGCCCAGAAAGGATGCAAAAATCATCTATCCTCACATGGTTTCCTATTTCTATAGCACCAATTCCATAAAATCTAGCAAATCGACTAATTTTTACATTCTGACCAATTTTACGAAAGCCTAAAGTTTGTAGCTCCTCTTCTGAATAAAATGAGTCTTTAATATACATGAATGCTTATTTAATATTTTTCAAAATTGAACAAATATTTTCCACTTCGGTAGCTGACAAATCAGGAAAGATTGGCAAACACAGCACCTGCTTTGCAATCATTTCCGCTACAGGCAAATTTTCGGGACGTGCTGAGTCTAAACCTTTATAAGTGGGAAATTGACTTATTAAAGGATAAAAATAACGTCTCGCAAAAATCGAATGTTTTTTTAACTCTTCATACACATAATCTCTGTCTTTTCCATATTTTATTTTATCAATCAAAATCGGAAAATAAGAATCTACATGATCTCCTTCTTTTCTGGCTTCCATAAATGTAATCCCTTTTACATCTTTTAATTGCTGACGATATATATTGGCTATCACTTTTCGTTTTTCAATTGCATCATCCACATAATTCAATTGCAACAAACCAAAAGCGGCTTGCACTTCATTCATCTTGGCATTTATTCCAGGTGCAACTACTGTAATTTCATCGGCAAATCCGAAATTTTTAAGGTAATCAATACGCTGCTTTGTTTTTTCATCATGGCATATAATTGCACCACCCTCAATTGTAGAATAAACTTTTGTAGCATGAAAACTTAAAATGGATAGATCACCAAAATTTAAGACCGAATTGCCATTAATTTTTACGCCAAAAGCATGGGCTGCATCATACATAACTTTTAAACCATAAGTATCTGCTATTTTTTGAATTCGATCAACATTACAAGGGTTACCATAAACATGGACTGGTAAAATAGCAGTAGTTTTAGGAGTAATTGCCGCTTCAATTTTATCTGGATCAATATTAAAGTCATTTGGATCAATATCAACAAACACAGGCTTAATATTATTCCACCATAAGGAATGTGTGGTCGCTACAAAACTATAAGGAGTAGTAATTACTTCACCTGTAATTTTCAATGTTTGCAAAGCTGTAATTAAAGCCAAGGTTCCATTTGAAAAAAGAGAAATGTACTTTACCCCTAAATATTTACATAGTTCTCTTTCTAATTCCTGATGAAACTCACCATTATTAGTAAGGATTTTATTATCCCAAATTTTTTTTAAATACTCATTAAATTCATCTAATGGAGGCAAATTGGGCTGTGTAACAAATATTTTTTTACTCATAATATGATCTTTTAAAAGCTAAAATTAAATTACAAAAATCAGATTTTATCAAAACCTTCTTTTTCTTGAATAATATACACCTTCCTGTTTCTAACTTCATCATAAATACGCCAAATGTATTCCCCTATAATTCCTAGCATTAGCATAATCATTCCACCAATTAAAAGAATTAGAATCATGATTGGCGCCCAACCTTTAAATGGAATATTATTAAAAAATTTATTGAAGACAATAACGATTGCATAGATAAACCCAGAAAAAGAGGTAAACATTCCTAACAATGAAAAAATACGAATCGGGAAATAGGATGTATTTAAAAGTCCATCTATAAAATACTTTAATTTTTTAGAAAAGGACCATTGCGACTTTCCAATTTTACGTTCTAATCGAGTATACTGCAAAAATTTAACTGGAAATCCTAGCCACAACACATCACCCTGAAAAAAGCGATTGCGTTCATCTATGCTATTAAATTCATCCAATGCAACCCTATCCATCAAAACAAAATCAAATCCTCCTTTTGGAATCTTTTTATTGCCCATATTCATTAGACTATAAAATACATTAGAGG
>JBIIOB010000011.1:0-13274 GCA_044337125.1 Bacteroidia bacterium | reverse complement strand
TAATATCCTAGAAAAATCAACACCAATAGTAAAAAGACAATGTATATAACTCGATCCCAGTTATACTTCACCTTTTTTACTTCATCATTCATTACTCTAATGACGGAGCTTTTTCTTTTAAAATCTATACTCTTCAAAACGTTTACCTATTAAATTTTATTTATTTCCTCCAACCGATTCCTCATCAAATTTTACGAATGATTCAAAATCGTGCAATGCAAATTTGGTTGTGTTTAATGCTTGTGATAATTCTGTAAGCAATGCTTCAAATTCTGTTCTGTTTTTAAAATCCTTTGAACGTAATGCAATTACTGTTTTATCGGCACTGATTAAAAATTCCTCTTTTACTTTTCTTACAATGAATGCAGCATCATTATGTTCATAGGCCATTAAATAAACCAAATCACAGTTTGCATACAATTGCTTTAATGTTTCCTCTGGGTAAAAAACAGGAATGGAAACCGAAAGTTTTAAATTCTTACCGCTAGCAAATTGTTTTGATTTCGCAATCAAGTCATTGTATTGCTTTAGGTATTTCTCTTTATTTGTAGCCCAATCCTCCAATACATGAGGTTCAACATCCAAATGAAGTGATGAAATTCCTTCTAAACTGATTCCTGAAAGAATGCTATCAAAATAAGATTCTGGGTTTTTTGAACTCAATAATTTATTGCTTCCGATTAAAAGTTCAACTCCAATACCATTTGTTTTTAACTTTTCAAACAATGAATTATAGGTGGCTTTATCTTTCTCATCTTTTTTGATTGAAATAATTGCATTGTTTATTTTATTCAAACGCAAATATTCTTCAATGTACGAAACACCATATTTTTTAATAGCATCCGACCAAATGTAAATAGACTTGTTTTTTGAAACGGTAGGAACCATCGTAGTTTTTGTTTCGAAAGGTTTAATAATACTCAACACATCCAATCCCGGATTTTTTGTAGTAATATCCAATAGTTGCAAATACATTTCTTGTTGCAAATCCAGCAACTCAATATCCACCGATAATAATTCATCCAATAAATTTAATGCTGTTACAGGATTAAACTCCATATCTTCAAACTTTTGCTTTACCCGTTCGATACGAATTAGCTCTTCGTATTTTTTACGTTTTTCTAGGAAATTATTGTATTGCTTTAATTTGTATTTAAACTCGTAAATAGAATTCAATACTTCCAATTCTTTCTGAGTAGCATTATTTTGTTGGTCAAATTTTAATAGTTGTTTTTGTGTTTCAGCCACATTTTTGCTTGATTTCATTCCCAAAGGTAACGGGACAGAAAAGCTTAAACCAGCAGATAAAAATGAACGACTAGGATTGGATTGACTCACCAAATCATAGTAGTTGTAACGTACTTGGGTTTTTAGATTAATATCCGTGATTGCTTTATTATTCAAATCGATATTTTCATATTGTAATTTTAAAATACTATCACTCACGGTAGAATTACTTGGTGTCACAAGTTTTTCAAAATTAACATCAAAAACAGGGAGTACTTCAGTGGATTTAATTTTATCGAATGTTTGTTGCCCTAACTGCTCATTATAGGTTTTATAGATTTGGTACATGCTGCTCACATCCACTTGCTGTTGAATTATTTGCATCAAATCCAATTTAGGAAGTTGTTTTAACAAATAAAGTTCATTTGCCAAGTCCATTTTATCGGCAATTATTTGCTGGCGTTTATCCAACAATTTTATTTTGTGCTCATTGAATGCATAAATAATTTTGTGGGAGATGAGTAGGTAATCATTTGCCGAAATTTTTGTTTGAGGTTTTAAGGCATTTATGGCATTTTCATTTTCAAGCACCTGACGTTCGTATCTATTTTTAAGATAACCGTCAGCAAGTATATTCCAATCCAGGCCAGCTTGAAAACGTCTGTTGTACACCAAATCATCGTCCGCACCAAAACCAGGAGCAAAGTTCTCCTGATAATTACCTGTTGCTGCCAAACCAACATCATTTTTCAATTGTTTTATTTTGGCATCATTGACTTTTTGAACATAATCAGCATGTGATTCTTTTATTTGTGAGCTAACCGAAAATACTTCGGGAATGGCTGCAAGTGGTGCATATCCTTTTTGTTCTACTGATATTGTATGGTACTTATTCCAAAATTCGGAAAGTTTTGCAATTTTAGTAGCTACTAATGAATCTTTATAGGGAACAGTTTGAGCCGTCAAATAAAAGCAAGGCATCAATGCAAGAAGCAATAATAGATGGAATACCTTATTTTTCATAATTAATGAGTAGCATTTTATTTGGGGCAACGAAAATAGTAAAATTTAGTCAGTCCCCAAAGCGGAAATAGCGAATAAAACAGATAATTTGTCGAAGATTGTTTAAAACTACAACTCCTTCTCAATCAGGTAGTTGTTTCTTTCGGAAGAATTACGGGAAATTAATTCACCTAAAAACCCAGCCAAAAACAGCTGTGTACCAATAACCATAGCCACTAGCGCCAAATAAAACAAGGGTTGATCAGTAACATTACGGGTATGAATATGTGCGTAGGATTTGTATAATTTTTCTACAATCAAAATCAAGGATACAATTCCGCCTAGAAAGAAGAATAATGTACCCCACAATCCAAAGAAGTGCATTGGACGTTTTCCAAATTTAGAAACAAATGAAATGGACATTAAGTCCAAAAAGCCGTTGATAAAGCGCTCTAGACCAAATTTAGTGGTACCATATTTACGTTCACGGTGCTGCACCACTTTTTCTTCAATTTTTGTGAAACCAGCCCATTTAGCAATTACAGGAATGTAGCGATGCATTTCGCCATATACTTCGATGCTTTTTACAACATCTTTTTTATAGGCTTTTAGTCCGCAATTAAAATCGTGTAAATTATTGATACCACTCATTTTACGAGTAGCCCAGTTAAATAATTTAGTAGGAATGGTTTTGGTTAATGGGTCGAAACGTTTTTGTTTCCAACCACTCACCAAATCAAGACCATCCACCATGATCATTTTATATAATTCTGGAATTTCATCAGGTGAATCTTGTAAATCGGCATCCATGGTAATAACCACATCGCCTTTGGTAGCAGCAAATCCAACGTTTAAGGCAGCGGATTTACCATAATTTCTTCTAAATTTTATACCACGAACAGCAGGATTATTTTTCGCCAACTCTTCGATTACACTCCATGATTTATCCTTGCTACCATCGTCAATGAACAGAATTTCATACGAAAACTTGTGCTCATCCATAACACGCACAATCCACTCATGCAATTCGGGTAGCGATTCGTCTTCGTTTAATAAAGGTATAACAATAGAAATGTTCATTGCTGGCAAATATATATACAATTCAGCAAATAATTTGAATTCAAGATTATGAATTAGTAGAATTAATAAATTTTAACAAGGATTAGAATTGAAATTTATCCTAAACCAAAAGAATTATTGCAGTTCATTCAAAAAAATTTCTACTTTTGTGCGGGGTAAGTCTTATACGACCAGCTCCCTTTACTCCTCCAGGTGCGGAAGCAAGCAAAGGTACAAGGTTGAGCGGTGCGATATGAGTAGCTTGCCCCTTCTTTTTTCCCCTTTTTTCGGGACTACAATTACAACATTTTCCTACTAATACATTGAAGACGAATAGTTGCATATTCAACATCATGCATCATCATTTCCAATCCCTTCCCCAAAATTAAGGTATTTAAATCCTTCCATTTATCAAAACTTTGCATTTCAGTAATACTTCAGTCCAACAATTCTCAACCCCTTTAAACTTTCTCTATATCCCGATAGCTATCGGGACGAAATGAAATCGCACAATGTAAGATCCCCAAATTCTCCAATTCAACAATTCTCAAATTTTCAAATTCCCCGCCAACTTATCACGACTTTTCCACATCTATTTTTTTCTCTTTCGTTTCCATTAACTTTGTCACACTAATTAGTAATCAACCTAAATAATCGAAAAAACAATGAAATTTTTTATTGACACAGCAAACTTAGAGCAAATTAAAGAAGCACAAGATTTAGGTGTTTTGGATGGTGTTACCACAAACCCTTCATTAATGGCTAAAGAAGGAATCAAAGGACAAGAAAATATTTTAAAACACTATGTTGACATTTGCAATATTGTAACTGGCGATGTGAGTGCTGAAGTTATTTCAACTGACTTTGAAGGAATGGTAAAAGAAGGTGAAGCATTGGCTAAATTACACAAACAAATTGTTGTAAAAATTCCAATGATTAAAGATGGTGTTAAAGCAATCAAATATTTTTCGAACAAAGGAATTCGTACAAATTGCACATTAGTATTTTCTGCTGGACAAGCATTATTAGCGGCTAAAGCTGGTGCAACCTACGTATCTCCATTCATTGGACGCTTGGATGATGTTTCAACAGACGGATTACGTTTAATCGAAGATATTCGTTTAATTTATGATAACTATGCATACGAAACTGAAATTTTAGCTGCATCTGTTCGTCATCCAATGCACATAATTAACTGTGCACAAATTGGTGCCGATGTAGTTACTTGTCCATTAAACGCAATTACTGCATTATTAAAACATCCTTTAACGGATAGCGGATTAGCACAATTTTTAGCTGACGCAAAAAAGTAGTAAACAACAAATAAAACAAACAGTAAACAATTGTTTTCTGAACAGATAAAATTCTTTTCATGAACAAGTGTTTACTGTTTTAGTTTAAATGAATACCACTCAAAACTAGCGAGTGCAAATTTTACCGCATAGTACACAAAGCTATACGCAAAGGGACGCAAAGCATAATCACCAACAACTAACAACCATTAACCAACAACCAAAATGCTTTTACGCATCAACCCAAATAAACCTAATTTCGAAGAAATTGAACAAGTAGTAAAATGCCTGCGCGATGGTGGTGTTGTTATTTATCCAACAGATACAGTTTATGGAATTGGTTGTGATATTAACAAACAACGAGCGGTTGAACGTGTTTGCAAAATAAAAAACATCAACCCTGAGAAAGCGAACTTTTCATTTATTTGTCACGATTTAAGTCATCTTTCAGATTTCACCAAACCTATTGATACTCGTACCTACAAGGTGATGAAAAAAGCATTACCTGGTCCGTTTACATTTATTTTAGAAGCCAACAATAGTGTGCCTAAACTTTTTAAAAGCACTAAAAAAACAGTTGGCATTCGTATACCTGATAATTTAATTTGTAGGGAAATTGTAAAACATTTAGGCAATCCGATTATGAGTACATCGGTACACGATGAAGATGAAATAATTGAATACACTACCGACCCCGAAATGATTCATGAAAAATACAAAGATATTGTTGACATTGTAATTGCGGGTGGATACGGGAACGTGGAAGCATCGACAGTGGTTGATTGCAGTGAGGGAGATTTTACCATCCTTCGACAAGGAATAGGACAATTAGAAGAATTTATTTAACGATGGAAATGATTAAAGTAATATTACACAGCGGTAAAGACCATAGTGTAAAACGATTTCACCCTTGGGTATTTTCGGGTGCAATAAAAAAAATAAGTCTACCACCCGATTATCCAAAAGATGATTTAAGTGAAGGCGATGTGGTTGAAGTATACACTTCACAAAACGAATTTTTAGGAATGGGACATTATCAAATTGGTTCCATTGCTATTCGAATGTTTTCATTCACACCTGTTACACCCGATTATAATTTTTGGAAAAGTAAAATTCAAAAAGCATATGATTTTCGCACACAACTAAACTTAACCAATAACCCTAGCACTAATTGTTACCGTTTATTTTTCGGTGAAGGCGATGGACTGCCTGGATTCATTATCGACTACTACAATGGCACTGCTGTTTTTCAATCGCATTCCATTGGAATGCATTTAATAAAAAATGATATTGTTAGAGCATTACAAGAAATCATTGGCGAAAAATTAGTGGCAGTATTTGATAAAAGTGAAGAAACAATGCCAAAACAGGCTGCTATAAAAGCACCAAATGGTTATTTATGGAAAAAAGAAAATGCTACCATCGAAACCATTGCACTCGAAAACGACAATAAATTTCAAGTAGATTGGGAAGGCGGACAAAAAACTGGATTCTTTTTGGATCAACGCGAAAACAGAGCATTGCTTGGCTCTTACTCAAACGGCAAAACCGTATTAAACACATTTTGTTATACAGGTGGATTCTCGGTATATGCTGCCAATGCTGGTGCTAAAGAAGTACACTCTATCGATATTTCAAAAAAAGCTATTGAGCTAACCGATAGAAACATTGAATTGAACAACATTAAAAATCATGAATCGCATGCAGTAGATACATTTGATTTTTTAAAGAATAGAGAAAATACGTATGATATAATTGTATTAGATCCTCCTGCATTTGCAAAACACCAAAATGTAAAACACAATGCGGTGATGGGTTACAAACGATTAAATTACGAAGCCATCAAACAAATTAAATCGGGAGGTTTGTTATTTACATTCTCCTGCTCACAAGTGGTGGATAAAAACACATTCAACAGTACAGTAATGGCAGCAGCCATTGAAGCTGGACGAACAGTACGTGTATTGCATCATTTATCGCAACCACCCGACCATTGCGTAAACATTTTCCATCCCGAAGGTGAATACTTAAAAGGATTGGTTGTGCATGTTGAGTGATTTTGGTTGTTGGTTGTTGGTTGTTGGCTGTTGGTTGTTAGTTGATGGTTGATGGTTGATGGTTGTTAGTTGTTAGTTGTTAGTTGTTAGTTGTTAGTTAATAGTTAATAGTTAATAGTTAATAGTTCTTTTTGTTGAGGCGATTAATCTATAGGAAGTCATTGCGAAGGAGTTTTTCAGGGCTGCAGCAATCTCTTTAGGGCAAAAAAATAAACTATTTAACCGCAAAGAATGCAAAGCTTTTTTCGCAAAGAGTCGCAAAGAAATTTATTATAAAATAATTAATTAAAAAAAACATAAGTTCATTACTAAATCACCTCATATCTTCATCACCCAAAAAAATGAATTACGAAGAACAATTATTAGTAGAACATTCTCGTAACAATACCGACCTAATTACCAAAGCTATTGGAGGAAGTTCAAAAGAATTTAAAAAAATCATCGACATTATTTATCATGGGAAAGCTCCACTTCCACAGCGTGCTTCCTGGATTATTTCTTCTGTTTCAGAAAAACATCCTGAACTCATAACACCATATGTCCCTCAATTAATTGATACAGTAAAAAGTTTCAAAATAGATGGCATCAAACGAAATATTCAAAATGCTTTAACCAGACAAACGATTCCAGAAAACTATCAAGCAAAAACAATTGACATTTGTTTTGAATTTATGCTCGACCCAAAAGAAACCGTTGCCGTAAAAGTACTTTCTATGCAAATCATTGCAAACCTCTGTAAAGTGTATCCCGAATTAATTCCAGAATTAAAAGCTGCAATCGATGACCAGTTACCAAAAACTACCGCTGCTTTTCATGCACGTGCAAGGCATGTATTGAAGGAAATTGGAAATTAGATATTAGATGTGAGACGTAAGATTTGAGACTATAGATTTTAAAGCTATTCTAGCCATTATTGTTGTTATCACCAACAATAGTTGTTAATTAAGGAGCGTGCGCCAGCCTGTCATTCTAGATTAAATCTAGAATCTGCGGGGGGCTTGAGAATTAATATTCTAAAATCCCCATTCACTTTTTTCTTGATAAAAAAGTGACAATCCGCCTGAGGCGGACAAGAAAACATTAATGCTTCCCGCCTCTCACTTTTTTATAAAAATCTACGGATGACATACCAATTCGGAAAAGAATCGTTACATCTCTTGATTTTTTGATAAAAAAGCGTTCACCCCTTGTCGACTCCTAATGTTTTCGGGCTTACGCGCTGCTTCGAAATAGTGTTTGATTTGAACATCAAAGATTTTTAGCATAACGTAGCCTAATAAATACAACCCTTCCCCTCAAGTGAATAATGCAAAATCTAACTACAATTATACAATACAGACAGCATTTTTATATGGTAAATTTATACCATGCAAAAACGCAAGCCATCTGCTACTTTCACCAAAATAATTTCTTATTCCCTGTTAAGTATTTTTATACTAATCATTTTAACTCGTCTATTGCTCAGTACTTTTTTTAACGAACAAATAATCCAAACATTAAACAAAAAGGTTGTAATAGAAAGTAAAGGCGATTACCATCTATTCATTGATGAGCTAAACATTAATTTATTTACCAATTCAATCGAGATTAAAAACATTAGCCTAAGTCCCAACCTTTTACTAAAAAACAACAAAACCAGTTATCTTTTTAAAGCTACATCTTTATCCATAAATAATATTTCGGTTATCGATTATTTAAAGGAGCATAAGCTCCATATTGGTAGCATTGAATTTGAGAAACCAGAATTAACTATATATAATGAAAATCAACCAACCAAGGAACCATCTAGTTGGAACCATCTATTTTCAGAAAAATTAAAATCAATTTGCATCGAAAATATTCAAATCGACAATGCCTCAATCATAATTTATAAAAACAAGAAGGATAGTACCATTCTTTTTAGGGCGAGCAACAATAGGATCCATTTAAAAAATGTACTATTGAATGCTGAAACCATTAAAAAAAATAGTTTGGGTACAATTGAGCACTTGGAACTTACAATGAATGATTTCACCTATCCAATTCAAAATGGACTTTATACCTTGTATGGAAAAAAAATAGTTGCCTCATCAATGGACTCCTTGCTAACTATTGATTCGGTAAATTTGATACCCAACTACAGCAAAAATAAATTCCACACAATTGTTGGCGGACAATGTACACGACTTACCATTAATTCTTCAAGAATACAACTACAACAACTGGACATACAATCCTTTTTAGAAACGAATGTTCTTGTAATAAAAAAAATCGTGCTTGAATCTGTACAGTTTGATGCCTATCGCGACAATACACTACCATTGCAAAAAATCACTAAGCCAAGTTTACAAACCATTGTAAAGGAAATTCCATTTTATGTATCTATTGATTCCATTCAACTGTTAGATGGAACTATCAAATTTGAATTACACAACCCTGGTGAAACTACAACAGGGAAAATAGTTATTAGTAATGTAAATGGAAGCATTAGTGGTGTAAGCAACGACACACTCTTGTATTCTACCAACAGTAAAATAGAAGCTGACTTTACAGGCAATGTAATGAATAAAGGTAAATTACATGAACATTATATTTTTCCATTAAACGATAAAAAGATAGTGTTTTATTGTTCGGGAAGCATCACCGCAATGCCACTAAACGCTTTCCATCCAATTTTAGAGCAAGCGAAACATTTATCCATTAAAAACGGACAAATTGATGCAGCTTCGTTTTCATTTAGTGCGGATGAAAAAGCTTCGCATGGAACAATGGTTTTTAACTACCATAATTTAGAAGTTGAGCAATTGGGAACAAAAAATAATGATGTTTTTTTAAAAGGAAAAATAAAAACATTTTTGTTAAATAAATTTGTAATCAGCGATAGTAATCCTTCCAAAAAAGGGATTATTCGAACAACCACTATTCATACACTCAATAATCCGTATCGTTATTTCCTAAATTTTGCCACACAAAGCGTATTGAATGGTGTTGAATTGAGTGTAAAAGGGAAGTAAAAGGATGGCTGGTTGTGATTTACGCCATTATGCCCTTGTTGGTGTTGTCACCAACAAGTATTAATTAAGCACCGTGCGCAGGACCGTCATTCTGAACTTGATTCAGAATCTGCGGGAGGGATTTTTTTATACTCTTGTTGGTGTTATCACCAACAAGGATTAATTAAGCACCGTGCGCAGAAGCGTCATTCTGAACTTGATTCAGAATCTGCGGGAGGGATTTTTTATACTCTTGTTGGTGTTATCACCAACAATAATTATTTTTTTTACAGGTGAAAACACCAACAATGACAAAATTACTGTTTCCCTTTTAGTTTATAACCGATTGCTTTTCGAGGTTTCTCATTCTCCTTTTTATCTATCAATTCATCCAAATATTGAAATACAACCTCAATGTTCTTAGTATTGTTATCGGTCTTTTTTCGAATTTCTTCAATTGCCAAACGGAGTTCGGTATTATCAACAAGCATTTTACGCATATTCGTAAATACCCTAATTATTTGAATATTTATTGCTATTGCTTTTTCGCTATTAAGGATACTAGCTAACATTGCTACACCTTGCTCTGTAAATACAGAAGGCAAATACCGAATGCCGCCTCTTCCCTGTTTTGAGGTCACAAATTGTGACCTCAAAGAGTCGAATTCTTGTTGGGTAAGTTCAAACATAAAATCAGAAGGAAATCGCTTATGATTTCTTTTAACGGATTGATTAAAAACTTTCGTTTCCACACCGTACAATTCAGCTAAATCTCTATCCAACATCACTTTGTGACCACGAATCAAATAAATTTTATTCATTATTACCTCATCCGGTAAACTCAATTCATTTTGTAGTTTTTTCATAAACAATTATTAAAATCGAAATATAGACTAGTTGGTACTAACATAAAAACTCATTTTTACTAAAAATTAAAATTCGGAACAGCTAAAAACTGCACTATTGTTTTCTAATTCAATTTATTACATCGTAAACAGCTATGCAACCTCAAGCTATATTTGGTGTTGTCACCAACAAGTATTAATTAAGCACCGTGCGCAGGACCGTCATTCTGAACTTGATTCAGAATCTGCGGGCGGGATCAACACCATAAAAGTTGACACGCAAATGCTGGATCAATCCCGATAGTTATCTGGACAGCATGACATCAACGCGCGTTATAATTTTAATGACTACTAATCACGCACAAGCATAGATTCGAATTGCTTTTTCAAAAACAAGCTGTTAAAAACTATCGGTTTGAATTTTGCTTTTAAGCAACAATCATTCGTACAAAAAAGGAAAAACCCTTTTTAAAAATGAAAAACAAATACGACTCATCGGTAGTGTTTTTATACGCTACAGGCAACGAAAATCTGTTGCCACTCGACTTTAGGCGAAGTATTCCCTACTCCACTATTAGCACCTGGCGAAAAGCTGATTTAGGAAAATACCAAGGTCATGAATTTAGATACCATTTCGACAATGCACTTAAAAGTCAGCAATGGTATAATGAAGCAAAAAAATTAAAACAAACACTTATTGCATTATCTCGTTGCTGGATTGCTTTGCGAAGTAACATTACTCCAGCATTATTAAAAGGACGTAAAGATATGGAACTTCGAAAACGAGTGCTTCAATCGATTCATAACTTGAGTAAACACCTTAAAACAGAACAAGTGTTAAAACTATTTGGAATAAACAAAGCCATGTACGACCAATGGATACTCGAATCGAAATTTACATGCTTTGATTCCTATACCTCTTTGTGTGTAAAACGACATCCACATCAATTGCAGTTAAAAGAAATCGAGAAAATACGCAAAGCACTCTTTAATCCAAAATTTGATTATTGGCCCATTGTTGCCATTCAATCCCATTATCTTCGAAAAAGAAGAGTAATGGCAAGTTTGGATTCTTGGTATAAATATGCGAACCTATTGGGTAGAAAAAGAAAGCTCGTAAGAAAATCGATGAAAACAATTGGCTTGCAAGCCGATTATCCCAATCAATACTGGCACTTGGATACTACCTATTATCCCATGGCAAATGGATCGTTTGCTTACATTACTGTAATGATGGACAATTACTCAAAAATGATTCTTGGCTATTATGTGGGAAGCACCTTGCGACAATCAAATGTTAGACGCACAATAACACGTTCCTTAAAAACAATAAGTCAGCATCCACTAAAAACAAAAAGTTATTTGGTGGCTGATGGTGGAAGGGAAAACCATAACAATGAAGTGGATAAATTTATTGAACTATTGCGCACACATAAGATTGTAAAAATACGTTCATTAAAGGATATTAAATATTCCAATTCGCCTATTGAAGCTTTTCATAGAACTGTAAAAGGCAGGTATTTGAAAAACCGTAAATTTTTCTCTATACGGGAGCTTGATCGATTTCTAAAATTTGTGGTGAATGATTACAATATGTTGCGCCCACATTATAAACACCGTCCACGAACACCCTACGAGGTTTATTTTGGAAAACCATTGGGTTTTAATGTAAAAAACCGATTAAAAAAAGCACATAAAATGAGAGTAGAAAACAACAAATGTGCAAAATGCATACAGTGCACAGGTGCATGTTTAAAGAGTGTAAAATAATAAATTGTGAAACCTACCAAAAATCCGTACCTTCGAATTACCGAAGTTTTTCTCTCCGAAAAAGCGGAAAACTTGTGCCCCACTGTGAACTAAAAAGAGGGGTCCTGGGTTCGAATCCCAGCGGGATCACAGAGGCAAGAAAAAGAAATGCGAAATAAGTTCAATAACCTTCAATTGCAACAACAGCAAATGCAGCAAAAAATGGAGTTTTTAGGGCTAGCTATGGTACCACCATTAGTTGTATTCCATTGTGTTCCATCATTACCCACTGCATTTAAAGAATTGGAAGCAGCTGCAGTAATATCGTTTAATGGCAATGGCAACACGTTTACACTTACATCTTGCCAAGTTACAGCGGCTACAAAGTAAATGATTTTTTATAATTCAAAGAACCGTTTCTCCGCTTTTTCGGAGAGCAAACCTTCGGACTACCGAAGTATTTATTCTCTAAAAAAAAATGCAAGCTTTCGCTTGCATCTCCTCTTATTTAATTTTTTTGCATTTTAAAAGTGTTTGGCTCACTCCTATTTGATCTACTTGCTCCACCACTTCGAATCCTGCTGCTCGCACACAGGTTAAAAACACTTGTGAATGATACATTTGGCTATTACCATTTGCTATGGTTGTAAAATACAAGGATGTTTGTTGCAACGAAAATGCTGCTGCTTCAAAACGCTGACGATCCCAGAATGGTTCCAAAATAAATACAAATCCATCGTCATTAATTGCTTCGTGACAACGGTTCAAAATACTTACAATTTCTTTTTCCGAAAAACAATCTAAAAACTGACTCATCCAAATGGCATCATATCCTTTTGGTAATTTATTGTTCTCATCTAAAATATTGGTTTCATAAAAGGAAATTCTATCCGACAATCCTAATTTTTCAATATTGGCTTTTGCCATGTTTACTTGCCCTGGCAAATCCACAATGGTTACTTGCACATCTTTATCAAAGTTTGCACATGCAATGGACCATTTACCAGTGTTTCCGCCAATATCCAACAACTTCTTAGGTTTGTTTTTAAACACCAATGGCAATACCAATGG
>JBIIOB010000248.1:0-4143 GCA_044337125.1 Bacteroidia bacterium | reverse complement strand
CTGTTGTTGTCGCCTCCTGTGATTAAATTATAGATGCTTTCATTATTCAAATCACCTATGCTAAATAGCGTATGCCCATTGATAGGAAAACCTTCAATTAGTGTTCCATTGGATTCGAAAAGGAAAAGTTCATTTGATTCAGGTGAAGAAACACCAATTTTTGAATTTCCATCAGGAAATGTGAAAAATTGAGGGGCTTGGGATATTTTGTTTTTGAATTCGTAAGTAAATACCAAGGACTTATCTTGATTAAGTACTTTTAATGAATTTCGGGTTAATAAAATATACTCCTTAATTTTATCATTATTTAGATCGCGATAGTCAAAATAGGGTGATGTTTCAAATTCTTGAAATATAATTGCCTCCTTTTTTCCTGTTAAACTGATTTTACTAACTGCCCCTAGTGTATCAGCAGCAATAATGTGTGATTTGGAATAGTCTTTTCCAATTTCAACAAAAAAATTGCGAATTCCTGCCGGTAGTTTTTCTTTTATTTTAACTCTTGGCTCTCCGTGTCTATTTAGAACATATATTTTTCCTTTATCATCAATTATGCAAATATGATCCTTGCCTGGCATATTAAAATATTGAATCGGTACAAAAACCTGATTTTCTGTTTTGTCGAATTTGAATGCAGTTACTTGTTCACCATTTGCTTTGTAACAAACCACCCTTCTGTTTTCAGTTGCTATAAAAATTCGATAATCTTCATTACGCTCATAATCAACAATTGAAATAGAATTTGTTGCAGGTGATTTTAATTTAATAGGGAAACCTTTAATTTCATTTCCATTTCGGTCGTACATATGGATTGCGGAGCGTGTATTAAAAACCAGTTGAAGTTTATCATTTTTATAACAATCAATTTGTGTTACATCACTCATTATCTTTTCGGAAAGTTGTTTTGTCCAAAGGATTTTACCTGTATTACTTATTAAATAAATTTTATAAGCATCATCCTGAACAAAAATTTCTTTTGCTTTAGTATTGTGATTAATAACTAAATAGGGTTTACTCGATAAAGTGGTATCCAGTTTTGTTTCCCATAAGGTGCCTGTTTCTTTTTTGTATTCAGGATTGTATTTTAAATAAATATTACTGTAAAAGGATTGGTTGGAATTAGAGAATTGGATGCCAATTGCCTCGAATTTTTTGATAATGGGCTGGTATTCATCAATTGCATCTGCAAAAGTTGAGTTTGCAAATAATTTAACTAGTTCTGAAGAACTTGCAATAGAAGAATAAAGGTAAACATTTGATTCCTCCGATAGATTTTCGGAAAAGGTGTTAAAGTTTTTATCATTAGCGAACGTTTTGTTGTTTTCAATTTCGTTTATATAAGAAATAATTGCTTCATGCGAATTTGCAAAAAGCACATAATCATCTATTGAAGTATAAAAGCAATTGTTGATTTTATTGAATTGCCAACCGAATATATACTGAACAATATTGTTGATACGAAGCTGATTGATGGTATGATTTCGAAACGAAAGAGTATCTCTGTTTAAATTTTCAAGCTTATTTACGGAATCGCATAATTCATTAAGTTGAGCTATGGCATTGCCTATATTCGTTGATTTTATAAGTGCATAAGAGTTGTCTGCTAAAATGTCTTCTGAATCGCTATTGGTAATTACCAAGTTCATTTCATTTCCAATCCAACCCGAAAATGCTTGTACTATGTCGATTGAGTATGTTGAATTAATTTTTGAAATCCCTGTTTTTATTTTATTTAGTTGTTTTGTTGAGTTGAGGTAGTTGTTTAAATCTCTTTTATAACTGTTAAAATCACTTATTCCCATACTTAAGAAAAGCCTAGATTTAGATGGAATAAATTTTATAGCCTCATTTTTTTGTGCTTTTTGATTTTTAAAAACGGATAAATAATTGGGAATGGAATCACTAATTTGTGTAAAACCACTCAATGCAAGTGCATTTGGTTTAATATCAATATCCCAAGCTGAGCAATAGGCAAAACTATTTAAACTTGAAATCGTAAATTGTCCTTGTTTGCTAGTATTGTTTTTACATATGGCAGCAATGTTTTTAAAATTAACATATAAATTCAAATCAACCTTTTTCCCAGCGGTATTCACAATTTTTTGAAAATAAGGATTACTTAAAAATGAGGAGTTGTTTCCTAACTGCTGTATAGAATTTTGCAGTAATTGTTCATCTTTAGAAACAACACAAATTCCATCCTTGATAAAGGCGAAAAAACCTAATGATGATTCAATATAATGGGTTTTTAAATATTCGTGTTCTACTAACTTTTTTCCATTATTCGTTTTATTGAAGAATTCTTCTACAACAGCTTGATGAGTTAAATTAGGTAGGCTAAATGCAAGAAGGGTAGAAATGTTGTTTTTTTGATTGGTATGAATAGAAATAAATGTAGAGTTATCTTCAAGTAACTCGTATACACCGGCATTTAGTTGGAGTAGAGAGTCGATGCTCCTAAATTCATTGTTTAGTTTTGAAATAGATTTAATGCTAGTTAACTCCTCCCACATAATGTTTGTCTGAGAGATTTTTTTCCAGCTTTTGGATATCTGTTTACTTTCAAAAATTATGGATGCATCAGTAGGAATAGCTGTCAATGCATTTTTTACTGTTGTGTTTATGTCTTTAGTGTAATTGTACCAAAATACACCTGCCACAAGGGCACTTACAATTACAGTAATAAAAACAATTTTTTTCCACATGCTACTAAATTACAAAATGCCTTTTGAGCAAATTCGCTCAAATTGGTAATTTACTAACATGTCATCGTGTATTAAAAATGCAGTTCTGTTTGTTTGGGTAGCAGTGTAAAGCTTTTTCGGTGGTGAATGGTAATGCCATGTTTTTTGATGGCTTCGCGGTGCTTAAGCGTTCCGTATGTCTTATTATGAATCCAATCGTATTCAGGAAATAATTCATGCAATGCATCTACATAATCATCTCTGTATGTTTTAGCAAGTATGGATGCAGCAGCAATGCTCATGTATTTCCCATCACCTTTGATGATGCATTGATGAGGAATAGTTTTATATTTTTTAAATCGATTTCCATCGATTAAGAGGCTCTCTGGGACGGTTTTAAGTTGGTCAATGGCTCTGTGCATTGCCAAAAAGGAGGCATTTAGGATATTAATTTTATCAATTTCTTCGGCTGTAACTTGTGCAACAGCAAAATCGATTGCTTCAGCTTCAATTATGGGTCTTAATTCTTTCCGCTGCTTATCTGTTAATTTTTTAGAATCATCAAGCAGTTTGTTTTTGAAGTTTTTGGGCAAAATGACTGCTGCTGCAAACACAGAACCAGCCAAACAGCCTCTACCAGCTTCATCACAACCAGCTTCAATTAATGTTTTGTCAAGGTACTTTTTAAGCATCTAAATCTTCAATTTGGAAGCCAACTGATTTTAAATCTTCCCAAAAATTTGGATAGGATTTTTTTACAACCTCAGGATGCTCAATCATTATTCCATCAAATTTTAAAGCTAGTGGTGCAAAAGACATAGCCATTCGATGATCATCAAATGTTGCTATTGCTTTTGTAGGCCCTTTTATAGTGTTTTCATTTGATTCAAGACTGCTATTGTCTGGAATAGTTATATCCAAATTAAATTTTGCGAGTTCACTTTTTAAAGCTTCTAAACGGTCAGTTTCTTTGATTTTAAGGGTATGTAAACCGTTGAAATAAAATGGGATATTTAATCCAGCTGCAGTTACAGCAACTGTTTGAGCAATATCTGGGCAATCAGAAAAATTGTATCCAAAATGTTCGTCTTTAACTTTAGTTTTGGTAAGATGGATTCCAGTTGATGTATACGCAGTTTTTACTCCAAAAAACGAATATATTTCTGCAACAATAGCATCGCCTTGTAAACTTGGATGCTTTAATCCTTCTATAGTAAAATCCACTTCTTCTGCCATTGCCGCAATTGAATACCAATAAGATGCTGCACTCCAATCGCCATCAACCTTGTATGCATAATCTGCATCGCTCTTTTTATGGTATTTTTGTGGACTAACGGATATTGAATTTCCTTGCCATTGACCATAAACACGAAACTCCTCCATCATTTTTAAGGTCATGTTAACATATGGACGTGATGTAATTTCTCCTTTAAATTTTATGATTAAACCATTCTGAAGC
>JBIIOB010000247.1:0-4163 GCA_044337125.1 Bacteroidia bacterium | reverse complement strand
ACGTAATCCTGCTAATGGACCTTCATTTGAATATTTTTTATAATCTTCGGGCTCAATGGTGACTACAATTCCAGAATTTGCAAAAGGATTGTTTCGTTTGGATGGCGACCAACCATTTGTAACAACCTCTCCTGGAGCCGTAGCACACGGTGCAATAATTCCACCTGGACACATACAAAACGAATAAACACCACGACCCATGGCTTGATGCACCAAACTATAAGAAGCAGCAGGCAAATAATCACGTTTGTGATTAACCTCTGGAATGCTGCAATGATATTGCAAAGAATCAATTAATGCTTGTGGATGCTCCACACGAACACCCATAGCAAATGTTTTTCCTTCAATTAAAATATTTTTTTTGTGCAGCAATTCAAATATATCTCTTGCACTATGTCCAGTGGCAAGGATAACATTGTCTGCATTAAATTCGATTGATGTATATTTTTCTAAATCAGAACAAACAACACCTTTTACAGCATTGTTTTCGATGATAAAATCAACAACCTGTGTATTAAAATGGACTTCTCCACCTGCTTCTATTATACTCTCACGGATGGCTTGAATAATTTTTGGTAATTTATTTGTCCCAATGTGTGATGCGCTTCTACCAAAATGTTTTCATCGGCACCATGCGCAACAAAAATTTCCAATACTTTGTTTACGTCACCTCGTTTGGTAGATCGTGTATATAATTTACCATCACTGTATGTTCCAGCACCACCTTCTCCAAAACAATAGTTTGAGTTTGGATTAACGATGTGTTCTTTATTTATCGATGCTAAATCTCGTCTTCTACTTTTTACATCTTTCCCACGTTCAATCACAATGGGCTTAAAACCGTTTTCAATCAATTGTAAAGCAGCATACAATCCAGCCGGGCCAGCACCTACAACAATCACAGGAGTTTTTGAACCAACATTCGGATAATCTATTTTATAATTGATGGGAGCTGGAGCATGTTCCCCAACATAAGCTTCAATCTTTAAATTGATTTTTATATTTCGAGAGCGAGCATCAATAGAGCGTTTCAACACTCGAAAATGGGTGATGGCATCTACTTTGCATGAAATGGTTTGTGCTATTGCCTTTTTTAGAACAGCTTCATTGGCTGCATCCTCAGGCGAAAGGACTAGGTTGAGTTCGTGTTTCATTTTTCAATAGGCATCTGTTTATGATGCAATAACGTTACAAAAGTAAACAAAAAAGCCGTAACTCACATTACGGCTTTCTATTAATAAGCTTTTAATTAGCCTTCGTTTACAACTCCCATATCACAGAATTTCTCGATACGTAAATCGACACGTTTTTTTGGATCTAATTTTTCCAAAGCAGTAATGTGTTTAATAATTTCAGCCTTTACTGTTTTAAATATCTCTTCGTGGTTGGTATGAGCACCGCCCAAAGGTTCTGGAATAATTCCATCAATCAACCTATTGCCCAACATATCTTCAGCAGTTAATTTTAATGCTTCCGCAGCACGCTCTTTGTTGTTCCAGTTGCGCCATAAAATAGAAGAACATGATTCAGGAGAAATTACCGAATACCATGTATTTTCTAACATCAATACTTTATCACCGATACCAATTCCCAATGCACCACCCGATGCACCTTCACCAATAACGATACAAATAACTGGCACTTTTAATTGTGCCATTTCCAATAAATTACGAGCAATTGCTTCACCTTGTCCGCGTTCCTCCGCCTCTAAACCTGGGTAAGCACCTGGAGTATCAATCAATGTAACAATTGGCTTGTTGAATTTTTCGGCCATTTTCATCAGACGCAATGCCTTACGATAGCCTTCTGGATTGGGCATACCAAAATTACGAATTTGGCGCATTTTGGTATTGATACCTTTTTGCTGACCAATAAACATAACCGTTTTTCCATCAATGCTTCCAAATCCACCCACCATTGCTTTATCATCTTTTACGGTTCTATCTCCATGCAATTCAATGAATGTTCCATTGGTAATTGCATCAATATAAGCAAGGGTATATGGTCTGTCGGGATGGCGTGATACCTGCACACGTTGCCATGGCGTAAGGTTTGAGAAAATCTCGGTACGAGTTTCTTTTATCTTTTGTTCGATATCAGCAATTGTTTTGGAAACATCTACTCCACTCTTATCAGCAACTTGTTCCATCTTTTCCAATTGCTCATATAATTCAGCAATCGGTTTTTCAAAATCTAAATAATTCATTTTTAATAAATCGTTGATTAATTGGAGGGCTAAAATACGAATTATCCCCCGAAATACGAATTTTTTCGACAAAGCGCTAAGGGCCCTGACAAAAAGCTAAAATTAGGGCATTATTGACCTGAAAACAGAAGAAAATAGTGGAATTAATGAAAAATCATTGCTAAACCAGCAATAAGTATTACTGCTCCAATTGCAGTTAATCCATACAATGCAAAATCAAGTGAAGCACCTGTATCGCTCAGAAAAATACAACTTACAAAACCCAATCCCAATAAAACTACACCCACCAATACCAGCATGCTTCCATTTTGAGTTCGTTTAGCATTGCGAATTCGTTTCACTTGCTGCAACACTTCTGATAAGGTTGTTTGATCGGCACCTTGTTGCGCCAGTTGTGTTTCAATAAAAGCATTGTCACGACCCTGCTCTATCAGCGATTTAGCTGTATTTAAATACGAGTTGATTGAAAGGTTATGTTCCATGCTTTTCAGTTTTGGTTAAACCAAATTAATAAAAGAAAAATTAAAAAGCAAATTTTGTTGTCCCATTTTTATTTCCACCTTTGCATCATGGTATCATTTCCGAATGCTAAAATTAATATTGGACTAAACATCGTTGAAAAACGTGCTGATGGCTTTCATAACATTGAAAGTGTTTTTTATGCCATTGGTTTATGCGATGCATTAGAAATAATTGAAAACAAAGATGCTAACGAAGAAAAAATAATTTTTACATCAAGTGGAATAGAAATACCTGGCAATGCAACTGATAATTTATGTATTAAAGCCTACCACTTAATTGCCAACGATTATGTTTTACCAAAAATAAAAGTTCACCTTCATAAACACATTCCAATTGGTGCTGGCTTGGGTGGAGGGTCGGCAGATGCGGCATTTTTTATCCGATTGCTCAATGATAAATTTGAATTGGGTTTAGCTTGGGGCGAAATGCACCATTACGCCAAACAATTGGGTAGCGATTGTTCTTTTTTTATTAGTAATCGTCCATCATTTGTTGAAGGAAAAGGTGATGAATTTGAAAGCATTCAATTGGATTTAAGCAAATATTACATTGCCTTAGTTTATCCAAATATTCATATCAACACTGCAAAAGCCTACAGCGGTGTAAAACCTAAAAAAGCTAGTCGTTCGTTGGAAACCGATTTATTAACGCTTCCAATTGCTGAATGGAAAAAGTATATCCATAACGATTTTGAAGATTCAATATTCCCACAATTTCCAGAACTAAAAAACATAAAAGAAAAACTTTACGAATTGGGAGCAAGTTATGCTGCAATGAGTGGCAGTGGTTCTACAGTGTATGGAATTTTCGAAAAAGCAACTTCAATAAAAGCATCTTTTCCAGAAGCATATGTTTGGGAAGGAAAACTGTAATGGGATACTCCGTTTACTTCTGAGCAATCTTAACAAGATAAAGTGCAAGGAAAGTAAAAACGATATTCGGAATCCAAACCGCAACCATTGCAGAAACCAATCCACTAGCTGCAAATGTGGTTGTTACTTGCATAAACATGATGTACGTAAAACTTATTCCAATTCCTAAACCAATATGCATTCCAATACCTCCACGCACTTTTCTACTTGCGATTGAAACACCTATCAAGGTTAATACAAATGTTGCAAAAGGAAATGCGATACGTCTGTGCTTTTCCAACTCCAATACTTCTATTTTATCAGAACCTTTTAAACGCTCCGAAGAAATATATGCTCTCAATTCTTTATAATCCATTGTTTCAATGGTATTGTCTTTTCGCTCAAACTCTTTTGGTGTAAAGGCTAAAACAGTATCAATTTTTTGACCTTTAATAATCGACTCATCCATTCCACTAATATAGCGGATGTAATAATTATTAATGCTCCACTGACTTTTTAAACTGTCCCATTTAATATTATCGGCAGTAAGTTTATAATACAAGGAACCTTTATTAAAAACTTAC
>JBIIOB010000416.1:0-2777 GCA_044337125.1 Bacteroidia bacterium | reverse complement strand
CGACAACAATGCAACAGAAATCCCAGCAATTGCAGTATATTTTAAGATGGATGTACTCACTCCTTTTTAAGACTATAAATTTTTTAAAGCCGATTTAATCAACTGTTCAACACTTAATCCTGTTCCCTCTGTTTTTACAATTTTATCCAATACTTTATCAGCTCCTGATTTATTGAAGCCTAAGGCCACAAGAGCAGATAACGCTTCTTCCTTTAAAGTATTGTTTGAGGTAACAAAAAAATCGGAGGACAATTCGTCTTTTCCCATTTTTCCTTTTAAATCAACAATTATTCGTTGAGCTGTTTTCTCTCCAATTCCTTTGACACTTTTTATTAAAGCAACATTGCCAGTTGCAATTGCTGCTTGAATTTCAGCTGCCGATAAAGATGACAACATTAATAAAGCACTTGTTCCTCCAACACCAGAAACAGAAACGAGCATTCTAAATAAATTTCTTTCTGCAATATCAGCAAAGCCAAAAAAGCGAGGCATATCATCTCTTACATACAATTGCTCAGTAAACAATTTACATTTTTCATTTTCTCCAATTTTCGAAAATGTATTGAGTGAGATTTGCATCACGTACCCTACCCCTGCAGCTTCAATTACTGCATATGTTGGTGTTTTTTCGACTAACTTCCCTTCTATATGATAAATCATGTTTATAGTTTAAAGACGCATTTTTTTTGTTTGGTTGCTTATTTTTTTGATTGTGCATCTACCACAGCAATCGTAACCATATTCACAATTTCTCTTACCGAACTTCCTAATTGCAAAATATGAACAGGTTTTTTCATTCCAATTAATACTGGTCCAATCGCCTCAGCTCCGCCCATCTCTTGAATCAACTTATAAGCAATATTCCCCGCTGCCAAATTTGGGAAGATAAGTGTATTCACTTTTTTATCTACTAAATCAGAAAATGGAAATTGCTCTTTCAATAATTCATTGTTAAGTGCAAAATTGGCTTGCATTTCACCATCCACTATCATTCCTGGGTAATTTTTATGCAATATCTCAACGGCCTCACGCACTTTATTTGGAATCTCACCTTCAGATGAACCAAAATTAGAATAGGATAAGAGCGCAATTCGAGGTGTAATGTTTAATTTCTTTACACTATTTGCTGAAAGCACAGTAATATCAACTAATTCCTGTACTGTAGGATTTACATTCATGGTTGTATCTGCAAAGAAATAAGGCCCTTGCTTCGTATTCATGATATACATACCTGCAACTCGTTTTACTCCATCTTGAACTCCAATAATTTGCAATGCAGGTTTAATTGGATCAGAATATTTTCGAGTCAAACCACTAATTAATGCATCTGCAGCACCTGTTTCCACCATCATTGCACCAAAATGATTACGTTCCTTCATTATTTTACGTGCTTCGTAAAGTGTAAAACCTCTACGTTGACGCTTTTTAAAGAACAAATCACCAAATGCATTTCTTCTATCTTCTTCCGATTTGCTGCGTGGATCAATGATAGGAATATCACCCAAATCCAAATTATTATCAGCAATTAATTTTTTAATTTTCTCAACATCACCTAGCAATATTGGTTTCGCAATACCTTCATCCGCCACTTGCTGAGCAGCTTTCAAAATTTTATAATGATCTGCTTCCGCAAATACAACACGTTTTGGATTTTGTTTTGCCTTGTTGGTAATGTTTCGAATAAGTTTATTATCCAAACCTAAACGGTTAATTAACTCTTGTGTATAAGCTTCCCAATCTGTAATTTTAAACTGTGCAACTCCTGATTCCATAGCTGCTTTCGCAACGGCTGGAGCAACAGTATAAATTAATCGAGGGTCAATTGGTTTAGGTATAATGTATTCCGGACCGAATGTAATGTTCTTTGAATCATAAGCAAGATTTACTGTTTCAGGCACAGGTTCTTTGGCTAAATTGGCAATTGCATATACAGCAGCCAACTTCATAGCCTCATTAATCTGAGTTGCTCTAACATCTAATGCACCTCTAAAAATAAATGGAAAACCTAATACGTTATTCACTTGATTAGGATGGTCACTTCTTCCAGTAGCCATTATTAAATCGGGGCGTGCAGCAATTGCATCTTTGTATGGAATTTCGGGATCAGGATTTGCTAATGCAAATACAATCGGACGCTTGGCCATGGATTGCACCATTTTCTGACTTACCACATTCCCTTTTGAAAGTCCAACAAACACATCTGCATCTTTTATAGCTTCTTCTAACGTTTTAACCTTTTTGTTGGTTGTTGCAAAAAATGTTTTTTGAGCATCTAAATCATCACGATCAACACTTAAAACGCCCTTACTATCAAGCATAGTAATGTTTTCTTTTTTTGCTCCAACTGCAATGTAAAGCTTTGCACATGAAATAGCAGAAGCACCTGCTCCATTAACAACAATCTTTACTTTATCAATTTTTTTCTTTGCAACTTCACAAGCATTCAACAAGGCTGCTGCCGAAATTATGGCCGTTCCATGTTGATCATCATGCATCAAAGGAATATTTAATTCCTCTTTCAGTCTGCGCTCGATTTCGAAACATTCCGGAGCTTTAATATCTTCAAGGTTAATTCCTCCGAAAGTTGGAGAAATTGCTTTCACTGTATTTACAAATGCATCCACATCCGTTGTATCGACTTCAATATCGAATACATCGATGTCAGCAAATATTTTAAATAATAAACCTTTTCCCTCCATTACTGGCTTTGATGCCAATGCTCCAATATTCCCTAGGCCTAATACTGCGGTACCATTTGAAATAACAGCTACTAAATT
>JBIIOB010000029.1:0-10593 GCA_044337125.1 Bacteroidia bacterium | reverse complement strand
TGCTGTGTATTTATAAGCATCTTCAGGATTTTTTTCTATCTCTAAACAAGGTTCAGCAACACCAGGCGAATAGGCCAATGATAAATCACGCTGTGAACTATGTGGTTTTGTTGGTATTACTTCAATTTTACCTGGTCTTCCTTGGGAATGGTAGTCTAACGCATCTTGCTTTCTGAATTTTGCCATTTTTACATAAAATTTTTGAATTGCGAATATAACAAATTCTCAATAAATACAAGCGATTGAATATATTTTAATACCCCTAAATTGTATTTTGAATTTTAATTTTTATATTAGCGATGAATGAAACCAAAATTAGTCGTATTTTCAGGTGCAGGTATCAGTGCAGAGAGTGGAATTAAAACATTCCGCGATAGCAATGGATTATGGGAAGAATACGACATCAACGAGGTAGCTACCCCTCAAGCATGGGAAAAAAATCAAGCCTTAGTGCTTGAATTTTACAACAAAAGACGCCAACAAGTTTTGGATGCCAGCCCAAACGATGCACATAAAATTTTAGTGGATTTAGAAAGCAAATTTGATGTACAAATAATAACCCAAAATATTGATGATTTGCATGAACGAGCTGGTTCAAAAAAAGTACTTCATTTACATGGAGAAATAACTAAAAGCCGCAGCAGCATTGACCCATCCCTAATTTACAATATCAAAGGCTCAGAAATAAGATTGGGAGAAAAGTGTGCAAAAGGTTCTCAATTACGACCTCACATTGTATGGTTTGGAGAAATGGTTCCTATGATGGATCAAGCCTATTTTTTGACTGAAAAAGCCGATTATTTTGTGGTTATTGGAACATCCCTAGCCGTTTATCCAGCAGCTGGATTAATTGACTATACACCAAGCGCAATCCCTAAATTTTTAATAGACCCAAGTGATGTAAAAGTAAATGGGATTGCCAACCTTATGACCATAAAAGAAAAAGCCAGTATTGGTATGTCAATACTGGCTAATGAGTTATTAAAACTCTAATTTCTATTTAGTGCTTACCACTAGTTTTTTCGTTACAATTGCTTTTTCGTCAACCAAGAAAGAGTAAAAATAAACACCAGAATTAAGATCACTTACATTGATTTTTGCAACCCCTTGTTTTTCATCTAAAACTAATTGCTTTACCATTTTACCCAACATATCATAAATTACAATTTTTGAAGTTTGAGCATATTCATTTACATCATATTTCATTGAAACAAATGAACTTGCAGGATTTGGATACATATTAGAAACAACAGCATTTGCTTGTGCTTCATTTATACCAACTGCAATATTGAAATTCAAAGTAAATGATACAGAATCATTTGGATTAGCGGCATCAAAGAAGGTAAACTTATAGGTTGAAGTTCCAACTTCTCCATTAGGTGTATAATGAGCAATAAACGAAGTATCGTTTGTTGTACCTGCAGCTAAGGAGATTCCTAAAGGTGAAAGATCAACACTTGGATCATAACAAGATGTCCAACAAAAATCACCAAATGCAAGTGGTTGAACTGAAACTCTATAACGTTTAACTTTTACATTTTTTGCAGTACCTGCCATGTTGTGTACTTCTGCATGGTATGCTACTTGAGAATTAACATCAGCAGTATTCACATTCACTGTGGTTCCTCCAATGTTATTTCCACCACTATCATGAAGCATTAGAGATTGTGCTTTAGCAGCAATAAAACCTAAAGCAATCATTGAAAAAGAAAGTATAATTTTTTTCATATTTTTCCGTTTTAAATTTACTATACAAGTTTAAGCCAAAAAACTGAGGAACACAAATTTGTTACCATTTATTTTTATCAATTGATGACAATCTTTTTTAAGAAAACCTTCTCATTCTGACTTATCTCTAAAAAATAAAAACCTTTTCCTATATTTATTTCAATAGCTCCAGACCCTCCATAAAATGAGTACTCTGACTCATAAACCACCTCTCCAATGGAGGAAAACAATCGCAATTTTAACTTGTTTTTTGGAGTTGGAGATGTAATATAGAATTTACCATTTGATGGATTAGGAAAAATTGAAAAATCGTCCTTTTTATTTTCAAAAACAGAAACTGTACTACCCAAAATGCCATCTACATGAAGGAGGTAGTACTGATCATCGGAAAACTCCTGATCAAAATATTTCCCTGCAATATAATAGCCATTATTCACAGATGGAATAATAGAATAGCCAATATCAACACCCTGACCTCCATAACCTCTTCCCCAAATTAGAGTTCCTGCCGAATCTGTTTTTATGAGCACCAAATCCATCGCTTGACCACCATTGTAAGTATTGCTATATCCCGTCAGAAAAAATTCACCTGCACCATTCTCTATAATCGAAAAACAAGCATCTGCATTATTTAAATTACCGTAAAACTGTTTCCAACTGCTAACACCATTTGTATCTATTTTCTCCAGAAACATATCAAAAAAAGATCCTGGACTCCTTTCTGTTTCGCCATAGGATAAAATATGAAAATCAGCTGAAATATAAATCCCTTGGCTTCCATTATTAACAGAATCCCCATAGGTGTATTGCCAAATTATATTTCCTGTGGAATTTAATTTACTTATTTCGACATCGTAACCACCTGCACCGTGACTTTTTGTATCTGCCGAAAGAATAAAATTACCACTTGGTAATTCCTTTATGCACGATGCATAATCATTATTGTTTCCTCCAATCGATTTATCCCACAAAAAGTTGCCACTAGCATCAATCTTCAAAACAAAAGAGTTATTATAGCCTAAAGAATCGGTCTGAAATCCCGCTGCAACAAAGCCACCATCCATCGTTTGCTCAATGTATTTTGCCGATTCATTTAAAGGAGTAGAATAATTATAAGACCAAATAATTCCGCCAAGTGTGTCCAATTTGTAAATTAAAATATCAGAATTCCCTGGTGATGTTTCCGAATCACCAATTAAAATTAAGTTTCCATCAGCACATTTAGTGATACAATAACCATTATTTAAATTCGCATCTCCATAATAATTGGTCCATTCCTCATTTCCATACTTATCCAGCTTAACCATGGAAATATCTATATCACCTAAATTACCGGATGCGGAGTTCCCAACAACAAACAAACTTCCTAATGGTATCTGAACAATTGAACGGGATAAATCCTGCATGGCAGTACCATACATTTTCTCAAAATATACATTCTGAGAATTCACGAGATTCACTAGCAATAAAAAAAATGCAATTAAAATTCGTTTTGTAAGCATTTTCAAATTTATATTTTAATAGTACAATATGCTAGCAAATAAACGATCATAATTAGTAATTGGCAATTGCTCAACTAACCATTATTTATTTACTTGAACTTTGATTTTAGGTAAGTTTTTTAACACAACCGCATGAAATGATTGTTTGGTTACTTTACTTTCCAACCAGCTCATAATATCAAAATACATTAAAAATTTTTGTTCCAATGGATCTTTAACAACCGGCTCCAATGACTTTTTTAATTGTTTAAAAAACTGCATTGATTCCTCTTTTGAATTCACATTAATTAGTTTACGAATGGATGTAAGGATGATTTTTTCAAGTTGATATAATTTTTGTTTGGTTGCCAAAAATCGATATGTTGATTTGATGCGATATTCCATAATATCAAACTTTCCAAGTTCGTAATGCAATACAATTTCCATGATACGGCCAATGCATTCCAAATCTTGTCGAATATTTGAATCCTGCGCAATATTGGCCTTTACAAGCCATTTCAAAGCCAACTTATATTCTTCTGTAATCATCAACAATGAGGTAATTTGCCAATAGATAATTTCAGTTAGTAACTTATCGGAATCGGTATGTTTATCGAGCAATTTTTCGATTTCAGGAATTAATTGAAGGCATTTTTTTAGGTTACCCATTCTAAAATACACATTCAACTTGGTATTGTATGCCTTCAGAAAAATATTCAATTTTTGCGATTCACTTTTAGGTTTTAACAATTCCATTCGGGAAATATATTCAAGTGATTCATGATATCTCCCTGTATTATAACATTGAATACTATGTCGATATAAAAACTGAGTTGGGAAATTTACATTTGATTCAATAATTTGAGGATACGCTTCAATGAGTTTAATTAGCTTTAATGAGAACTCATAACACTTTTCTGAATCATCTATATAATTATAATAACTAGCATACAATTCATAAAATAAAATTTTTGCATTTATTGAAAGGGCTTGTTTTTCATTCTTAACCAAGGATGATTTTAAAAACCATTCATAGGTTTTAAACTCCTTTTCATTCCTTAATACCCCCTTCTCTATTCGTTGAACATAAAGTCGATTTTTAAGACTTTCATATTCTGCCAAATTTTTAATTTTCATGGCACTTTGCTCTATTTCTTCAATTAAAGCATCTGAATTGTCTTTAAGTATACCAACACTATATTGCATGCGATAGATGCTTTGCTCCATCAAATTTATCTCAGGAATATAGGTAAGCTTTTCATATTCAATAGCCATTTCCTTTGCTTTTCGCAAAAGCTTTTTTGCTTGGGTATGTAAACCTTTATCGACAAGAATTTCAATACGGTTTAAGAGGCTACGAATTTCGGTAGTTGAATTTTTATGATAAGCTTCCAAGCTTTCCAAAACCATGTCATACAAGTAGTTTTTGGCAACAGCAAACTGTCTAACAAATTTTTCATTCCTGAATTTATGCAACAATTTTTTCTCATTGTACTCTTCTTGTAAATCGATTGCATCAAATATTTTTGTATAGTTATTCTGCTCATTTCTCACATGAAAATTAGCGAACTTTTTAAAGTAGCCCTTCTCGGATTTACTCAAAGATTTTATCAATTTAAAGAGATGGTCGGTTGTTTTCATTTGAAATATAGTTTATCGAGTTCTAAATCTAAACAGCCCCAAATATATTAATTTTATTAATAATCAAGTATTTTTTATGCCTACGAATACTAATTATCTTTTTAAATATATTTGATTTATATTTGAATTGGAAATACATTTGAAAAACAAAAATGAAAATTATTTTAATTTCATTAGTAATAAAATATCAGAAGAATTCTCTAAATTAAATTTAATTATTAAAAACCCAACCAAATGAAAAAAATTACTTTCTTAGCTTCAATGCTTGCCTTCACGGGTGTTAGTTTTGCACAGTCGCAACGAATTCCATTACTAGAGGAGTTTACCCAAGCCTCTTGCGGACCTTGCGCAGCAGCAAACCCTGCATTGAACACTTTATTAGCTAATAATGCAGCACCGAATACGGTAAAAACAATTTCCTTAAAATATCAAACTAGCTGGCCAGGAGTAGATCCTATGAACGCTCAAAATCCAACAGATGTTGCTACACGTGTAACGTATTATGGTGTTACTGGTGTACCTGATATTGAATTTGATGGAACCGTTATTTCAGGAGGTGCTCCAGGAAATTTGACACAATCAATCATTAATAATCAATATGCGGTTGCATCTCCATTTACAATAAATTTATCTCATAGCTTTTCAGCTGATTATGATTCTGTATTTGTAACAATGGACATTACTTGTACGCAAGCAGTTTCTGGACCATTAAAGGCTCATGTTGCAATTGTAGAAAGAGAAATCAATTTCGCTACAGCTCCTGGATCAAATGGAGAAAGAGATTTCTACAGTGTGATGCGAAAAATGTTACCTAATGCAAGTGGTACTACATTGGCTACAACTTGGACTGTTGGACAAACTCAAACATTAAATTTAGCGTCACCAATTCCATCTGAATACGGTTTACCTGTACCGGGATATATCTACAACCTTAATGAATTAGGAATTGTTGCATTCATCCAAGACAATACTTCTAAAAATGTAAAACAAGCTGCAATCAGCGACCCTTTAACTCTTCCTGCATCTACAGAGGATGCTGGCGTTACAACAATTTCAGCCCCTGCTGCTGTGCAATGTAACACAAGTATCACTCCAGTAGTTACAATTAAAAATTTCTCTGCTAATACATTAACTTCTTGCAATGTTAACTACCAACTTGATGGAGGAGCAGTTGTTACAATGCCATGGACTGGAAGTATTGCACCTAATGGAACTTCTACTTTTACTTTCCCTACTGCTACAACAACTGTTGGTACTCACACAATGTTATCATGGACAAGTGAGCCAAACGGAAATAGCGACTGGTACTTAAACAACAGTAGAAAATCTAAGAAATTCTCTATTTTCGGTACACCTGCTGCTGCACCTCTAGCTGAAGGATTCTCTGCTGCAGGATGGCCATACGCTGGATGGGCTTTAGATAATCCAGATAATGCTTATGCTTGGGAACGCATCACAAATGCTGGAGGATTTTCTTCAACTGGACAAGCATTACGTATGAACTTTTTCAATAGCCCTTCTGGACAAATTGACGATTTTTATGCACCTGCAATGGATTTAACTACTGCAAACAATGCTGGATACCTTTATTTTGATGTTGCTTATGCACAATACCAAACTGAAAACGACAGATTACAAGTACACGTTTCTACAAATTGTGGATCTACTTGGACTCAGTTGTATAACAAGCAAGGTTCTACACTAAAAACTGCACCAGCACAAACAACTAGTTTTACACCAACAGCTGCTCAGTGGAGAAAAGATTCTGTATCTATTAATACCTACTTAAACAACTCAAACGTAATTTTCCGTTTCAGAGGAACGAGTAACTACGGTAACAACTTATTCGTTGATAATATTAACATCAACACAACAATGGTTGGAATCGAAGAAATCAACAATACAGCATCTATGGATGTATATCCTAATCCATTTAGCTCAAACACTACAATTGAGGTTAATCTAACAGAAAGCCAAAATGTAAAAGTTGATGTTTACAATGTTATTGGAGAAAATGTATTCTCTGTAAACAAAGGAACATTAGTTAGCGGTGAGCACAAAATTGCATTGAATGCAGAAGAATTGCCTTCAGGAATGTACTTTGTAACACTTACTACTGAAAAAGGAAGAATCACAAAACGTGTTTCTGTAAACAAATAATAGTAAACATAAAGCAAATCAGCAGTTTGGCTTGTTATTTGAACATCCCCATCCTGCTGATTTGTTTTTATAACTAATATTTAAAATTATGATCAAAAAATCGATTATCTCAATTTGTGTGATTACTTTATTTATCACAACCGTAAGTTTTATACAAAACTCAGGAAGAACAATACCATCAATTGATGTTAAAACTATGGATGGTAAAATTTTTAATACTTCAAAAATTAGTAATGATGGGAAACCAATGATTATTAGCTTTTGGGCCACATGGTGCAAACCATGCAAAAAAGAATTGGATGCAATTGCTGAAGAATATGCTGAATGGCAAAAAGAAACAGGTGTAAAATTAATTGCGATCTCTATTGATGATGCTCGTAGCTCGCCAAAAGTTGCCACTGATGTAAAAAGCAAAGGTTGGGAATACGATGTTTACATAGACGAAAACCAAGATTTTAAACGTGCAATGAATGTAAATAACGTACCTCATACATTTGTAGTAAATGGAAAAGGTGAAATTGTATGGCAACACAATGCTTATGCAGAAGGTGACGAGGAGCATTTACTAGAAATAGTAAGAAAAGTAGCTAAAGGAGAAAAAGTAGATTAATCATTTTACAAATATATTTTTGTGAATAAAATAACAAAACGACTAAAACAGGCAACATTTATTCTAGGATTGTTTGCCTTCAAAAATAATCTTGCACAGCAAATCGATTTATCGAAAATGGGTGAAGTACATGGTAATGTGCAATTAGATGCACAATATTATCAAGAAGACACATTAATTGGAGCTCTAGCTGTACCAGAAAAAATGGGATTTAATGGATTTGCAAACATCATTTATACCAAAGGAAATTTTACAGCAGGTATTCGATACGAAAGCTATTTAGCAAAATTGCAAGGTTTCGATAGCCGATACAATGGTAGTGGATTAACGTATCGTTTTGCTCAATACAAAACAGATGCATTGGATGTTACCATCGGAAATTTCTACGAACAGTTTGGCAGCGGAATCACCTTACGTACCTATGAAGAACGTAATTTAGGATACGACAATATGCTGGATGGATTCAGGGTTAAATATGAAGCCATTAAAGGTATTTACTTAAAAGCATTAATTGGAAAACAACGCCTTTACTTTACTCCTGGCGGTGTAGGTTTAGTTCGTGGTTTTGATGGTGAAATGGACATCAATCAAACATTCAAAAAACTAAACGAATCAAAAGTACATGTTATCCTTGGTGGTAGTTTTGTAAGCAAATTCCAAAAGGATGAAGACCCAAATTTAGTATTACCAGAAAATGTTGGAAATTCAGCAGGAAGAGTGCGCATTAATTTTGGAAATTTCAATTTCTCTGGAGAATATGCTCATAAAATCAATGATCCACTAGATTCTTATCAGATTAACAACAAACCAATTTATAGAGATGGGAATGCAATTATCTTCAATGGAAGTTATGCTCAAAAAGGATTTGCAATAAATTTGGGAGTAAACAGGATTGAAAACATGAATTTTAGATCCGATCGAGGAGCGAAATTAAATGATTTGTTCATCAACTATATTCCACCTTTGTGCAAACAACAAACGTATGCTTTATTAACTCTTCGTCCTTACGCTTCTCAACCGAATGGTGAAATTGAGTTTACTGGACAAGTGGATTATAAGGTAAAAAAAGGAACCAAACTTGGCGGAAAATACGGCTGGGACATTTCAGTTAATTTTTCTGGAGCAAATGCACTAGACACCACCCATTTTAATTCCACAGATTCAACTAGTTCAAACTTCGATATTGACAGTACCCTGCAAGGTTATAAGTTAAACTCCTATGGAATGGGGAAAGAAAAGTTCTTTAGAGATTTATATATTGAGATTAGTAAAAAATTCAGCAAGAAATTCAAAACAACATTGATTTATGATTACCAAGAATACAATTATAACGTAATTCAAAATGGTATATCTGGAGAAGATTTTGTGTATGCACATACTGTTATTATTGATGCTACCATGCGCTTAAAGGACGAAGGGACATTGCGTATTGAATTACAAAATTTATTCTCTGATCAAAAAACAGGAAAACAACGTGGTGATTGGGCTGCAGGAATTATTGAATATACTATTAATTCAAGCTGGTTTGCAGCGGTTCAAGATCAATGGAATTATGGCAATAGTGATTCTAAAAAACAATTACATTACTATGGAGTGAATGTTGGCTACATAAAAAATGCAACACGTATTACACTTGGTTATGGTCGTCAACGCGATGGAGTTTTCTGTGTTGGTGGTGTTTGTCGACAAGTACCTGCATCTAATGGTATTTCACTTTCTATCACATCTAGTTTTTAATTTTTAATACAAACAAAAGATGAAACATGTTTTTATATTATTCATAGGTCTGCTATTAATTACCTCATCCTGCGACCGTGTAGAGAATCCTTATCCTCCAACAAATGCTAATGCTGGAGACACTAGTACATGCGATACTGCCGTTTTTCCTGTAATTACTACTCATATCCGTAAAGTGTTGATTGAGGATTTTACTGGACATACGTGTGGTAACTGTCCAAAGGCTGCCACAGAATTAAAATATTGTGATTCCATTTATGCAGGACAAATTATTCCGGTTGCAATACATGTTGGTTATTTTGCTGAACCTTGTCCTCCTCATGCACTTCCAGCTGGAGCGCCTGCTGGTTCATTTTCGGCTGATTATAGAACAACTATTGGAGATGATTACAATAGCACCTTTCAAGCGGGTTTATTAGGTTTACCACAAGGAATGATTAATCGCAAAAATTTTGATGCAACCAACTTTACTCATTTTGTAAATTATCCATCGCATGGTTGGACAAATTTTGTTGGAACATTCATTAGCACACCGCCTGTTGCCGAAATTCAAATTGTTAATGATTACAACGCATCTACAAAAAAAGTGTGTACCTCTATAAAAACAGAATTCCTAAGTGCTATGAACGGGAATTATAAATTAGTGGTTTTGTTAACACAAGATAGTATAGTAGATTGGCAAGTAGATTATCGTTATACTCCTGATGTGATTCAAAACTATACACATCGTCATGCATTACGCGATGCTATCAACTCCGCATGGGGAGAAGATATTGCAAATGGTGCTGTTACGAATGGACAAACAACAATTAAAAAATATGCTTATAATATTCCTGCAGATTATAAAGGAGTTCCTACACATGCTGAACACATGCATATTGTAGCCTATATCTATGATGCAGCTACTTATGAGGTATTGCAAGCAGAGGAAGCGAAAGTAATCCCTTAATCTTATAAACATTTATTCAGAAAGCACACTAAACTATTGGTGTGCTTTTTTGTTTTATATGTATCTTTACAATATGAGAATCTGGATTACAACAATATTACTCTTTATTTTTTTTACGAATACAGTTAAAGCCCAAAAACGATTCGTTCCAGGATTACGATTAGGCATAACTGCTTCACAGGTAGATGGAGACACCTATCAAGGCTACCATAAGGTTGGACCTATCGCAGGATTATCACTTACTGCAAAATTTAATGAAAAGTGGAGTGGTCAGTTTGAAGTATGTT
>JBIIOB010000010.1:0-13396 GCA_044337125.1 Bacteroidia bacterium | reverse complement strand
GCTGGTTCATACAATGTAACAACTACAAATACAAATGCTTGTAATGGTGTTGGTCAATCAGCTAATACAACTGTTGTTGTTAATCCAACTCCAACAGCAGCTGGTGCAGTAGCTTCAACAAATGGATTTACTGTAGTATTTAATAATACTTCTACAGGTGCAACTTCTAGCTCATGGAACTTTGGAGATTTATCTAGCTCTTCTGCTACTGCTCCAACACACGTATATGCAGCAAATGGAAATTACACTGTAACATTAATCGTTTCTAATGGAACATGTTCAGATACAACAACTATCCCAGTAAGTATTACTGTTGGAATAGATGAAATCCAAAATGTAGCTGAAGTGAAAATGTATCCAAACCCAGTAAATGATATCGCTACTGTAAATGTAACTTTAGCTGAAAATGCTCAAATTGCAGTTAACATTTTTGATATCACTGGTAAATTGGTAAACACAGTTTACAACGATCAAATGAATGCAGGTTTAAATACATTATCAATCAATGTATCTGAATTACCAGCAGGTATCTACTTTACCTCAGTAACTTCAGGTAAATACAACAAAACAATGAAAATGGTAGTTGTTAAATAATTCAACACCCATTCCCTTCTAAAAGGCGGAGCAATTGCTCCGCCTTTTTTATTACCTAAAATTTACCATTACTTAACATTCGCATAACACTGTAAATTAATTGTTAAGATACATTTGCCGCTGAATAATATTTAATTAACTCACACTTAATCAAAATGAGAATCAGCGGAAACCTTTTCTTTACAATGGCTTTAATTGTATTCAGCCTTACAACAGCAAACGCACAAACAGACACAATCAAAACTGAACCCAAAACAGCACCAACTGAACAAACCAGCAAACCAAGCGAGTCTAAAAAACACTGGTTTGAGGCAATTTCAATAAGAGGGTATGGACAAATTAGATACAATCGTTTTTTAGAAACCAACCCTGATTTAAATTGTGAACAATGTGATAGATCGTGGGGCAAAGGTGGTGGGCTTTTCATAAGACGATTGCGTGTTATATTGTATGGAAATGTTCATGAGAGAGTATATGTATACATTCAACCCGATTTTGCATCGTCTGCTTCAGCAACTGGTTTACATTTTGGCCAGCTAAGAGATGCTTATTTCGATTTAGCATTGGATAAAAACAAAGAATTTAGATTACGTTTCGGACAAAGTAAAGTTCCATTTGGCTTCGAAAACATGCAATCAAGTCAAAACCGACTTGCATTAGACCGTAATGATGCTTTGAACAGTGCCGTTTCTAATGAACGAGATTTAGGTGTTTTCTTCTTTTGGGCTCCTAAAAAAATCCGAAAACGCTTTTCCGATTTAGTAAACGATGGGTTAAAAGGATCTGGCGATTATGGGGTTTTTGCCTTTGGTATTTACAACGGACAAACTGCAAATAGACCCGAAGCAAATGATAATCAACACATGGTAGCAAGATTAACATATCCATTCCAATTTAAAAACGGACAAATTTTAGAAGCTGGAATTCAAGGTTATACAGGTAATTACGTAGTAACAAGTCTTACTAAAAACGTTACCATGGAAAAAGCCGAATTTTTGGATCAACGTGCCGCAGCTAGTATCATACTTTATCCTCAACCCTTTGGTTTTCAGGCGGAATACAACATTGGTACCGGTCCAGAATACAATGTGGATAGCAATAAAGTAATGCAAACGGAGCTTATGGGTGGTTATGCAATGATTAACTACATGCTAAAAATTAAAAATCAAGTAATTTTTCCATTTGTAAAATACCAAATGTACGATGGTGGTAAAAAACACGAATTGGACGCAAGAAGTTACAATGTAAACGAGCTTGAAATAGGCTTTGAATGGCAACCCATTAAAAATTTTGAATTTGTAGCAATGTATACTATGTCTGAAAGAAGATTTGAAGATGCAGTTCTAAAGGATAACAAACAGAAAGGCAATCTTTTAAGGCTGCAAGCACAGTTTAATTTCTAGCCTTAACATTCCCTTAACATTAGATTAATACAACATTAACCTTTAGATTGATTTACCTAAACGCTACAAACATACATTTGTGAAGAACAAATAAAGTATTTAAAATTAAAAAACATGGGCTTAAACATTTTCCAATTTTTTCAACCAAAAGACAAAAAATTCTTTCCTTTATTCGAAAGAGCATCTTCTAATTTAGTTCAAACATCAAAAGTGTTGGTTGAATTAGTAAATACAACTAATCCAGAAAAAAAACGCGAATTATACAAGGAGATTGAACGTTTGGAGCATGTTGGAGATAATATCACTCATGAAACATTCCACGAATTAAGTGCAAACTTTATCACTCCATTCGATCGTGAAGATATACATGCATTAATTTCTTCCGTTGATGATGTTGTTGATTACATACATGGAGCTGTAAAAAGAATTGAATTGTACAAAGTAGAACAAATGACTCCACCAATTATCAAATTGGCAGAGTTAATTCAAAAAGCATCTGAAGAGTTGCATATTGCAGTAGTTGAATTAAAAAACTTAAAAAATATATCGAAAATTAAAGAGGCAACAGTTCGTATCAATAGCATCGAAAATCATGCTGATGATGTATTTGACACTGCCATTGCAAGCCTATTCGAAACTGAAAAAAATGCTGTAGAAGTTATTAAAATGAAAGATGTATTATCTGCACTTGAAACTGCAACAGACAAATGTGAAGATGCAGCAAATGTTATTGGTTCTATATTAGTAAAACATTCTTAATTTTTTTACTAATCATTTTAATCACTTAATATTCTACTTCAATGACATTATTAATTATTGTTATAGCACTTGCGCTAATTTTCGATTTCATCAATGGATTCCATGATGCAGCGAACTCTATCGCTACTATTGTTTCCACAAAGGTACTTACGCCACTTCAAGCCGTTTTATGGGCAGCATTTTTCAACTTTGTTGCTTTTTTAATTTTCAAAGATCATGCGGTTGCAAATACAATTGGAAAAACAGTTTACTCGGAATTCATAACGCTGCCTGTTATCTTTAGCGGTTTAATTGCTGCTATTATTTGGAATTTATTAACCTGGTGGTACGGAATCCCTTCCTCTTCTTCTCATACATTAATTGGTGGATTTGCAGGCTCTGCATTGGCCTATGCATTCATGAGCAAAGGAATAATGCCTATTAATGAAATTATTGATGGTAGCAAAATTGGGAAGACTGTTTTATTTATTTTCCTTGCACCAGTTATCGGCATGGTAATTTCCATGTTCTTTACACTCATATTCATTCAGAATCGAACTTGGTTAAAAGTAGGGATTTTACTAACTACATCTGTTGCTTTATGGTTCTTGTTTATCAAATTCCAAGAAGATAAATTAAGTGAAGGAGCTAAAAAATTCTTCCGTGTAGATAAATACACCTACGAAGTTGAAGTAAAACATGATAATTCCAAAATACCTAAACTAGAAAAAGCTACAGCTAACGCTAAACTCTGTACACCTTACTTTTCTAGTTACGAGTCGAAAGGTTCTGAATTTGTTGCTGAAGAAATTTCAAAAAATGTAAATCTAAAAGATGTTACAATTAGCAAAATTGAAGACAAATTAAAGTTATACTATAAACTTGAAGCGTTAAAAAACAAATCAAAAATTGATCCTAGCTTCAAACACGACTATGAAATTGCAAAAGAACATGTTGATAGCCTAAAACCAATTGCAAAAAAATATTTTGACATTGGATTAGACAGCATGATTGCTGAAATGAATGCCAAATATCCTGTTGGTGCCGACAACTTAAAGGAATTCAAAAAAACCTTAACTGTTGATGCTAAGAAAGATTTAATAAAAGAATTGGACAAAGCGGATAACAAAATTGTTCGTTGGGGTTTAATTGGTGCTTTGCTATTTTTCTGTTTAATTTTTATCTACAACGAAAAAATAAAAGAACCTACTGCTACTCGCACAGGAAGCATGTTCAAAAAATTACAATTACTTTCTTCTGCAGCATTCAGTATTGGTCATGGTGGTAACGATGCTCAAAAAGTAATGGGTATTATTGCTGCTGCATTAATTGCGCATGGCGACATTGTTGATATCAAAGCAATGCCTGATTGGGTTCCTTTATCCTGCTATTTAGCAATTGGTATTGGTACATTAAGTGGTGGTTGGAAAATTGTAAAAACGATGGGAACCAAAATCACAAAAGTAACTCCATTAGAAGGAGTATCTGCAGAAACTGCTGGTGCAACAACTTTGTTCTTAACCGAACAAATGGGAATTCCTGTAAGTACTACACATACCATCACTGGTGCAATCATTGGTGTAGGTGTTACAAAACGTTTATCAGCCGTTCGCTGGGGGATCACTGTAAGTCTATTATGGGCTTGGGTTTTAACAATTCCTATCAGTGCTATTTTAGGCGGATTGGTATTCTGGATTTACAATTTAATTGGATTATAATTAAAATTTCACAAATAAAAAGCTCCTGCTAAAATTTAGTAGGGGCTTTTTATTTGTCTAAAAAAACTTAATTCAAAATTACTTTATTGCAATTTCCAATGCTTCAGCAAATGCTTTTGCTGTTTTCATTAAATCATCTTGTGTATGCGCCTCGCAAACAAAACCAACTTCATATCCCGATGGTCCAAGGTAAATACCTCTTTCCAATAGTTCTTTATGCAAAATTCTAAAATACTTCATTGAATCAGCATCAATCTCTTCTGCTGTTCGAACAACCTCTTTATCGGTAAATGCAATCCAAAATATTGAGCCTACACTATAAATTTTAAGGCCCGCCTGTCCGGCTGGCAGGTTTGTAATAGCTGATTTGAGATTTGAAAAAATTGAATCAATCAAAAACTGTGTTTTCTTTTCTAAATCCTGATAAAAATTCGGTTTCAAACACTCTGTTAATTGAGCAATACCAGCTGCCATTGCAACTGGGTTTCCACTTAATGTTCCTGCTTGATAAACTGGACCTTCAGGTGAAATACAAGACATAATTTCAACACTTGATCCATACATTCCTACAGGCAAACCACCACCAATAATTTTACCATAGGTAATAATATCAGGCTGAATGTTGTAATATCCTGCTGCACCATCAAATCCAATTCTAAATCCGTTGATTACTTCATCAAAAATCAATAAGGTTTTATTTTCTGTACAGATATCACGTAAAAATTGTAAATATTCTTTTCGTTGCAACAACAAACCATTGTTTGCTGGAATAGGTTCTATAATAACACAAGCAATCTGATCTTTAAAGTCAGCGAATGCTTGTTTAACTGCTTGCTCATTATTTAGTGAAACAACTATTGTGTCGTTTACCACGCCTTCAGGAACACCCGCAGAAGAAGTATTTCCAAATGTAACCAATCCCGACCCTGCTTTTACCAACAATGAATCGCTATGCCCATGATAACAACCTTCAAATTTTAAAATTTTATTACGTTTCGTATATCCGCGTGCTAATCGAATAGCACTCATAACAGCTTCTGTACCTGAACTTACAAAACGTAATTTTTGTATATACTTATTATTCTTTAAAATCAATTCGGCTAAATCATTTTCCAAAGCCGTAGGTGCACCAAATGAACTTCCCTTTTCCACTGCTTTTTTAATTGCCTCAACCACTTTATCATTTGCATGTCCTAAAATCAAAGGCCCCCATGAACCACAGTAATCTATAAACTCATTTCCATCAGCGTCCCAAATATGTGATCCTTTACCTTTTTCAATGAATAATGGGGTTCCTCCAACCGAGCGAAATGCTCTGACAGGACTGTTTACTCCTCCTGGGAAATAGCTCTTTGCCTTCTCAAATAATGCTTCTGATTTTTCTCTCTTCATAACTAAAAATTATTTCCTGCAAATATATATCTTTGACACAACAAAGCCTTCGGCTTCTTATTAAATATTTCTCACAATTATATTTAATGACTCTCGCAGAGGCGCAGTGAACGCAGAGAATTTTATTATGAAAGAAAATGATATTACTGGTGAGTTAATTGATGTTTTCATAAAAGTACATTCTAAATTAGGCCCTGGCTTGTTGGAAAGCGTTTACGAAGAAGTCATCTGTTATGAATTAAATAACAGAAATCTAAAATATACGAGACAAAAAGGAATTGAAGTAATGTACGATGATGTGAAAATGGATATTGGATTCAGAGCTGATTTAATTGTTGAAAACAAAGTAATAGTAGAAATAAAATCAGTTGAATTACTTGCTCCAGTCCACCATAAACAACTTTTAACTTATTTAAAACTAACAGGAAATAAAGTAGGACTGCTAGTTAATTTTAATGTAAACCTTGTAAAAGATGGAATTGTAAGAATCGTCAACAATTTTTAAACAAAAACAAAGCACTCATATAGCCCTAAAAGAAGTCAGGTAGGGCTTTTAAAAAAACGGAAACTCTGCGACCTCCGCGTCTCAGCGAGAAAAAACAAAAAACTATGAATTACGAAAACACATTAGCTTTTGCTAAACAACAAGATGCAGCAGATCCATTAAGAGGGTATCGCGAAAAATTTTATTTCCCAATGATGCATGGTCGCGAAACAGTATACTTTACAGGAAATTCCCTGGGATTACAACCAAAAGCGGCACAAGACTATATATTAAATGAATTAGAAGATTGGGCTACTTATGGTGTTGAAGGTCATTTTCATGCGCGCAAACCTTGGATGCCATATCACGAACAATTTGCGGAACCTGTTGCTAAAATTGTTGGTGCAAAACCCGAAGAAGTAGTTGTAATGAATCAACTGACCGTAAACTTGCACCTATTACTAGTAAGCTTTTATCGTCCTACAAAAACTCGTTACAAAATTTTATGCGAAGCAAAAGCATTCCCTTCCGATCAATATGCATTGGAATCACAAGTTAAATTTCATGGTTATAATCCTGATGATGCAATCATCGAAGTAGGCCCGCGCGAAGGAGAAGTATGCATCCGTCATGAAGACATTTTAGCGGCAATCGAAAAAAACAAAGACACCATTGCAACAATTATGATAGGTGGTGTAAACTATTACAACGGTCAGGTGTTTAATATGAAAGCAATTACGGAGGCTGGCCATAAAATTGGCGCTATGGTTGGTTTCGATTTAGCACACGCTGCTGGAAATTTAAAACTAGAATTACACAATTGGAATGTTGATTTTGCCTGCTGGTGTAGCTATAAATATTTAAACTCTGGACCAGGTGGTGTTTCGGGAGTGTTTATCAATGAACGTCATTTAAATAACCCTTCTATTCCTCGTTTTGCAGGTTGGTGGGGACATGATAAAGAAACGCGCTTTAAGATGAATAAAGGTTTTGTTCCAATGCCAACTGCAGAAGCATGGCAAATGAGCAATGCGCCAGTATTATCAATGGCAGCACACAAAGCATCGGTTGATATTTTTGACGAAGTTGGAATGGATGCATTGGTTGCCAAAGCAGAAAAACTAACAGGTTTTTTAGAATTCATAATTGATGATATTAATAAAACATTGGAGCAAAAATTAGAGATAATTACTCCGCGCGACAAAACACAACGAGGTTGTCAGTTATCAATTGTTGCTCATGGACGAGGGAAAGAGTTGTTTAATAAATTAACAGAAGCTGGAATAATTAGTGATTGGAGAGAGCCGAATGTTATTCGTTGCGCACCAGTCCCATTGTATAACTCATTTGAAGATGTATACCGTTTTGGTGAAATTTTGAAAGCTTCATTGTAATTATTAAAATGTAGACTACCATTTTAAATAATGAGCAAACAACAGTTTAAAACAACAATGGAAAAAATGGGCGCTTGGACTGTTGCGATTGCGCCCATTGATGTTAGAAAAATTTTTGGAAGAGGTGGATTTGTACGCGTAAAGGGAACAATTGATGGATTTCCATTTGATGATACTTCATTAATGCCAATGCGCACAGGAGAACATTGCATGGCAATTCGAGCTGAAATTAGAAAAGCAATTCGAAAAAGTGCTGGCGATCAAATTGAAATTATTTTAGAAGAAGATTTTGCTGAATTAAAAGTACCAGAAGAATTAGAGGAAGCTTTTGAAGCAAGTCCAGAAGCAGAACAGCTGTTTAACGCTTTCCCTCCTTCTTATAAAAGGAATTATACAAAATATGTTTCTGGTTCTAAAAATAAAGAGACGAGAGTTAGAAGAGCAGTAGCAAGTGTAATAAAACTGGAAAAAGAATTTTTTGAAAAAGGATTACCGAAAAAAAAGAAAAAATGATGTGTATCATTTCGTATTTTTGAAATATCAACTTTATTTGAAATAAAAAAATTATGAGTCAAAAAACCGCAACAATTGTAGGAGCAGGATTAGTAGGATCACTTTGGGCTGTATACCTTTCAAAAGCAGGATATAAAGTAACAATCGTAGAACGTAGACCCGATATCCGTAAAGCAGAAATATCAGCTGGCAAATCAATCAATTTGGCTCTTTCTGATAGAGGATGGAAAGCATTGGATGCAGTTGGTATTGGTGATGAAGTAAGAAAAATTGCGATTGCTATGCCTGGACGTATCATGCACGACTTAAAAGGAAATTTATCGTATCAACCTTATGGGAAAGATGGTCAAGCAATTTACTCTGTATCACGTGGTGGATTAAACGCACGAATGATGAGTATTGCCGAAGAAGTAGGAAATGCAGAAATATTTTACAACGAACGTTGCACGGATGTTGATTTAGTAAAAGGAATTGTACATACCGAACATTCCGAAACAGGTGTAAAAAAAGTATATCATGCTGATGTTGTTTTTGCTGCTGATGGCGCTTTTTCTGCTGTTCGCTACAATGCAATGCAAAAGCTTGATCGTTTCGATTATAGTCAACGTTTTATTGAAGATGGGTACCGCGAAATTTTGCTACCTGCTAGTGCGGATGGAACTTACAAAATAGAAAAACATGCATTACACATTTGGCCACGCGGTCGATTTATGTTAATTGCTTTACCAAATGAAGATGGTTCATTCACGTGTACCTTATTTATGCCAATGAAGGGTGAAAAGTCATTTGAAACTTTAACTTCGAAAGAAGCAGTAAACGATTTTTTCAAAACTACCTTCCCTGATTTTTATACCATGATGCCAACGATTGCAGATGCTTGGGAAAACCATCCTCTTTCTGCTTTAGCAATTATCCGTTGTTTCCCATGGACGCATGGAAAAACAGCATTGATGGGTGATGCAGCACATGCTACTGTGCCTTTCTACGGACAAGGAATGAATTGTGGATTTGAGGATTGTACAGTGATGTGGCAATTGATGCAAAAACACAACGAAGATTGGAGTAAAGTTTTTGCAGAATATGAAATTTTACGTAAGCCTGATGGAGATGGTGTTCAAGACCTTTCCTTGGAAAATTATTTTGTGATGCGTGATTATGTTGCCGATCCAAAATTCATACTACAGAAAAAAATTGAAGCGCACTTTTCTGAAAAACATCCTGATAAGTGGATGCCATTATATAGCCAAGTAACCTTCAGTCATATTCGTTATTCCGAAGCTTACCGAGTTGGTAAAAAGCAAGATGATATAATGAAATCGGTTATGGCGATGTTCCCGGATATTGAAAATAAATGGAACAGTGAAGAGGTTGAGAAGGAAATACTAAAAGCGATTAGTAAATAGCCATGAGGGATTAGGAATTTGAAATTCGTTGATAGTGTTTGATAGCTACCTATTTAAAATAAATAATTTTGAATCTTCTACTCGCTATTCACTATTGCCTAATCATCAAAATGATTTACCATAAAAAATACCTCCAAGTTAAATTACTCATCGAAAACCTTTCGACTTACGAGTTAATGGGGGTTTACAGGCCGCAAGCATACCTGCAAGGTGCAGGAAAATACTGTACCGAATGTCAGATTAATTTATTCAAAAAACCAATAGAACCAGGCAAATCCGAAGTAATGAACGCTTTATTATATGCACCCCATGGATTTGGGGAGCATTTAGTTACAGGAAGTTTATTAACTTTACGTAACGGATTAGACATTGAAGCGAAAGCAGTTGTCTTGGAAATAATTGGGTATTGAACTACAATAAGCACATATTTTTTATTTTTTCATTCTTTCTCAGCTCAGTAATTTGTTTTGCTCAGCCTAGCATGGATGAACAATTAGCATTGCAGTTTTATCAAAACAAAGATTTTGACAAGGCCTTGGATTACTATGAAAAGTTATATAACAAAAAATCACCTCAACTTTTTTACACTCCTTACCTAAACTGTTTGCTAGAAACTAAAGATTTTAAAAAGGCAGAAAAAATTGTAAAAAAACAAATCAAACAAAATCCCGAACAACTAAACCTACAAGTAGATTTAGGAACGGTGTATACCAAAAGTAATGAACCTGAGAAGGCAAAATCGGCATGGGATCAAACAATTAAGTTAATCAAAGAAGATGTACAAGTTTTTACAGTGGCCAACTCCTTTAATGCCATCCGACAATTTGATTATTCTATTGCTGCCTATTTAAAAGGAAGAAAAATATCACAAACCAATTACCCATATAGTTTTGAACTTGCTGAAATATACAAAACCAAAGGTGATAAATTGGCTATGATTAATGAATTGCTTGATGCACTCGAAACAAATGAATCTTATATTCAAAGTGTTCAAAATGCTTTACAAACAAGCTTTGGTAATGATACAGATTCAAAGCAAAACGAACTTCTTAAAACAGAATTATTAAAACGTATTGCTAAAAACTCAGACAAAACCATTCTTTCTGAATTATTAATTTGGATGCAAATACAACAAAAAGATTGGGAAGGAGCGTTTATTCAAGCAAAAGCATTGGACAAACGTAAAAAAGAAGAAGGAAATAGGGTAATGGCTTTGGCACAACTATTTGCACAAAACGAAGCATATGAAATTGCTATTAAAGCCTACAATTTTGTAATTGCAAAAGGCCCAGATGTATATTATTACAGCAATGCACGAATGGAATTACTTAATGTGAGTTATTTAAAAGTTGTATCAAAAGGAAATTATACCAATGTCGATTTAATTGAATTGGGAAAAAATTACAATGTCACTATTACCGAACTAGGAAAATCGGCAAGTACTGCTCCGTTGTTAAAAAACCTTGCCCATCTGCAAGCATTTTATTTAAATAAATCGACAGAAGCAATTGCTTTGCTTGAAGAAACAATTGCAATGCCCCAATTATCTGCATCTACGCAAGCTGATTGCAAATTAGAATTAGCTGATATTTTATTAATGACAGGAAATGTTTGGGATGCTTCATTACTTTATTCACAAGTAGAAAAGGCCAATAAATATGATATTGTAGGACAAGAAGCAAAATTTAGAAATGCACGTATCTCTTATTATACTGGTGATTTTGGCTGGGCACAAGCACAATTGGATGTTTTAAAAGGATCAACATCAAAATTGATTGCCAACGATGCCATGGAATTATCATTGGTAATTAGTGATGCATTAGCGGAGGATACAACAACCACACCATTAGAAATTGTTGCACGTGGCGATTTATTGGCATTTCAAAACAAAGATGAATTAGCAAAACTAACATACGATTCGGTAAACACACTTTTTCCAAATAACGTTTTATGCAACCGCATCCTTTACAAAAAAGCACAACTGGAACTTAAACGAGGGAAATATGCAGAAGCAATTGTTTTTTACGAAGAGCTACTTAAAAAAAACAATGAAGACATCTATGCAGATGATGCATTGTTTAAATTAGCTGATATCAATGAAAATCAACTAAAAAATCCTGACAAAGCAAAAGAATTGTATCAGCAATTATTAGAAAAATATCCTGGCTCACTCTATGTTGTGGAAGCACGTATGCGTTTCCGTAAACTAAGAGGTGATGCTATTAATTAAAATACTATTAATATGATTATTTATAATGTAACAGTAAACATTGAAAACGATGTTCGTGAAGAATGGCTTCAATGGATGAAATCCAAACACATACCAGATGTAATGGCAACTGGGTATTTTTTAGAAAATAAAGTTTGTAAAGTTTTAGTGGATGAAGAGCAAGGCACCACCTACTCTATTCAATATACTTGTGCAAACATGGATGATTTAAAAGAATACCAAACGAATCATGCGCCTCGTTTGCAAAAAGAAGTTGCAGATAAATATGCTAACAAATTTGTAGCATTTAGAACATTATTGGAGGTAGTATAATGTCAGAAAACGTAAGAGCAAAAAAGCATCTAGGTCAGCATTTTTTAACTGACGAAAAAATAGCCTTGGATATTGTTAAAGCATTAAAGCATACCGACCTCTATAAACAAGTATTGGAAGTTGGTCCAGGAATGGGTGTTCTTACCAAATACCTTATCAATGAAACAAATTTTGAAACCCACATCATTGACATCGACCGAGAATCGATCGCCTATCTGAAAAAAAATTACCCTTCCCTAGAGAATAGAATTATTGATGGTGACTTTTTAAAACTTGACTTTACAACACTTTTCAACAATGAACCATTTGCTGTTATAGGAAACTTTCCATATAACATTTCAACTGAAATTCTTTTTAAAATTTTAGACCATAAAAATCAGGTTCCAGAGGTTGTAGGCATGTTCCAAAAAGAAGTTGCAGAGCGCATTGCTTCTAAACCCAAAAATAAAACATATGGCATCACCAGCGTTTTATTACAAGCCTTTTATGATATTGACTATTTGTTTACAGTAAACGAAAACGTATTCAATCCACCACCACGAGTAAAATCCGCAGTCATCCGATTAACACGAAACAACGTTCAAAAGCTCGACTGTAATGAAAAACTGTTTAAACAAGTTGTTAAGGCAGGATTTAATCAACGTAGAAAAACGCTAAGAAACTCCATCCGTGCATTTAAACTAAAACCAGAATTTGCGGATAATATCTATTTAAGCAAACGAGCGGAAGAATTATCAGTGGCGGATTTTGTAGCATTAACAAACATGATGGAGGGTTAAATTTCTGTTAATCGTTCATCCAATACTTATAAATATTACCTTTGCTATCGAAATAATTTCGGCAAATGCAATTTGAATTAACAGACGAATTTTTTGAACGCTTACAACTTGCTATCGACAGCAAGGATGAACCGTTTATTGAATCGCAACTCAAAGAGTTGTACCCGCCTGATATTGCAGAAATTTTCAACAAACTAGAACTTGAACAAGTAAAATTCCTTTACAATTACCTTGACGAACAAATTGCTGCCGATGTATTGGTGGAGTTGGAAGAGGATGTTCGTGAAGAGATTCTTGCATCACTTACTTTTAAAGAAATTGCCGAACAGTTAATCGACAATATGGATACGGATGATGCGGCAGACGTTCTTGCCGAATTACCCGACAAAGTTCAAGATGAAGTATTAGCACAACTAGAAGATAGTGAGCAAGCAAG